>CALMES010000168.1 GCA_937863435.1 uncultured Candidatus Peregrinibacteria bacterium | reverse complement strand
TTAATTCATTCTTTCGCTTAATTGCATGCGAACTTTATGTATTTCCATTTCAGCCTGTTTCTTAGCTTCTTCATTAAATTGCTCTGTGGTAAGACGCCTACCCTCTTGTTCTTCAAATGATACCAAGCTTTCTTCTCGCCGAGTACCATTTAATGTTGCTGTACGCATAAAGTTAAATTAGATAAATAAATAGGCACTCATAATAAGAATTTATACCAGCCTGTAAATCCTTTCATTCAGTCGAAGTCGACCAGCACCTTATTTTTGGCATCTAAACAACAAAAAAATGGTACAGTACAAGCTGCAAAAATTGTTTTTCAGACTGTTGCTTATTATATAAGAAGCGATGAATGGCAAATTTCTTTAGCTACTTGCTTACATTGACACCTAATCACAGCCAATACATTTGCCGATTTTTCCTCCTCTATCCGCTGTTCTTCTTCCAAAAGTAAAGCCAACACCAATTCTTCGGAAGCAGGGGTGCTGCCTACCTTCAACTTCTCACGCAGCGCTCTTTCAAAAGCATCGAGTGATATAGCAACATTATTGGCATCTCGCTGGTGCCAGTTGCGGTCTAAAGAATACCCGTGAATAATAGACATATAAATAAAAATAAGTGGCACGCATGATAAGAATTTCCCTGACCCTGTAAAGCCTTTTGACATTTCGAAGTCGAAGGTACTCAAAATATTGGCTTATTAGAGCAGTAAAAATGGTGTCGAAAAAGTCGACTGCTTGACTGGCACACGAGAATAACGATACTACTGCGCATGTCAAAGAATCCTCGCATTCGATTGCTTAGCGACCCCGTTGAAAAGCCTGACGACGAAGCCCCGCTTCCATTACCACCACCTACACTACGCATTGCCGATCTTACGCGAGAATCTTCACGCAGGATCGGTAGCCTGAAAATCACAAAGCATGGTGGTACAACAGCGTCTTCCTCAAAACCCAGAAAACCATTTCCAGCAGAACGGAAGGAAATGATTCTTCCAATAAAGCCACAATCAGAGATTAGACAAGATACTTTGCCTCAATTGCCTCTAAAACCAACCTTCGAGCCTGCAAATCACCTATCCGCTCCGTCAAATCCGCTAAAAAGCCCTCTACGTACATTTTTCGGGCAGATACAAAATCTATTCCGCGAGCGGCGAAATAAAAAAGATCTTCCTCAGTAACCCGCGAAACCGTCGCACTGTGACTGGCTTTCACGTCATTGGTCTTGATCTCCAAGCCAGGAATCGCGTCGACCATCGATGTACTGTCGAGCATCAGTACTTCTTCGGTTAAGTATGTGCCTGTGCGCCCCCCATTTGGCCCAATCTCAATCAAACCGTTGCATACCGTATGGCCTTTTTGCTCAGCTACGCCTTTCATGGTCACTTCCCCGCCGCCACCTGGTGCTAAAAAGGCATTCACTGCCGACAAGCGCTGTTTTTCCGTGCCTTTGGCATAGAAGATCCAATCGACAGAGCTGATCGCGTCAGCGCCTCTCACTTCGCTCCGTAGCACATGATTCACGTGACTACCGCCAAGCGTCGTATTGTGCCACTGCATCTTGGCATTGGCACCAACCGTGCTGTGCTGATGAATCTGCGGCTGAATGCCCGCTTCTAATTGCTGGAGCGATGCGAATTGGCACCGGGCATGCGCTTGCAGATGAAGATGAACCTCATAATCCCACATGCCAGCCGAGCCAGGCTGAGAAACAATCAATTCACTGAGCAACACATCAGCGCTTTCCCCGACATGAATGACAATCTGCACCGAATCCCCCGCCCGCGCATCGACACGCAGCCGCAACGGCTCTCTTGATGCCCAATGATCGGGAACAGCCAATGTATATCGTTGCCTGTCCGATCCGTCGGACTGCTGTGCCTGCAACGCAATTCCCATGACAGGCAGGAGCGAAGCAGCCGGATGTGTAGCGCCAAGCTTCATAATGTCAGTATGCAGCAAGATACGGCAAAGCGCGAGAAATCCTGTCTTTGTCAGGGCGTCATCGTCGGACACAAAGCCAAATAATTGCCAATATTAATAATTATTGTATTTTATGATAAATCAGTATGACTATTGCCACATCCCCCTATTTTACCGACACCTAAGCAGGTCTATCGCTGCAGGCATTCGACGATGTTCGCACACTCATAGAACTGGCATCTGTTTATAATGTGAGGGGGTTCCGTACTGCTGAGGAAATAAAAATAAGAATTGATACGCTGCAAGTATTGTACGCATTGCTCAGCAACGACTGTAATCCGGATTTGCTGAATGAAGAACCTATCACGAGGGACGATATAGAACAGGAGATATGCGTATACATACGTGATCTTCGCAGCTCCAATCCTCATTTGCGCATTACATGATAATTGCTTATTTGTAATAATTATGTTATAATATATACAGTTACTTCTTACAAACACACACCATGTTCACAAATTTCTCCCACGACGAAGAGCGCGAGTGCCGCGATTAATCTCGTATTATTCCCCTTTTCACGATGATCCATGCCCATAAGTCTTTGGGGGCTCTCCCTAAAGTTGATGAATTAGCTGCACCGGATTTGCAGGCCATGTACAAACTTGTACAAACTCAAACAGGCAATATCCAGCATGCAACGACAAAGAAAATCAGTCACATCACGCATGGGAAGATGTAATCAGCCAACCGAACCTTCCATGTCCAGCCTTCGCTCTGCGGAGCTACGGCCGGCAGGCCACTTCAACCGACTGATCCCTCCATTTCCAGTTCGATCAATCGGTTCATTTCGACTGCGTATTCAAGCGGCAGCAAGCGCACGATTGGTTCGATAAAGCCGTTGACGATCATTGCACGTGCTTCGTCTTCTGGAATGCCGCGGCTTTGTAGGTAGAACATATCTTCTTCGGAGAGTTTTCCGACTGTCGCTTCGTGGGCGATGGTCACATCGTTATTACGAACCTGAATATCGGGAATCGTGTCGGTGCGACTCATTTCATCGAGCAGCAGCGCATCGCATTCGACGTTGGCTATGCAGTCGTGTGCGTGCGGGGCGATTTTCAGTTGTCCGCGATAGATAGCGGCGCCGCCGCCTTTGCTTATAGACTTGCTGATCACTTTCGACGATGTGTGCGGCGCCAGGTGCATTACTTTCGCGCCGGTATCCTGCCACTGACACGCATTCGCAAATGCAATCGCCATGTGATCGCAACGCGCCCCCTCACCAACGAGCATGCTGCACGGGTAGAGCATGGTAACCCCACTGCCCATGTTGCCACCGATCCACTCCATAGTGGCATCTTTCTGGACGATGGCACGCTTGGTATTCAGGTTGTACGTATCGCGGCTCCAGTTTTCAACAGACGAGTATCGGGCTTTGGCACCAACGCCAACGAAGATTTCCACGAGCCCCGCATGCAGTGCGTTGCTGCCGTACTTCGGTGCGCTACAACCTTCTATGTAGTGCACATCGGCCAGCTCTTCCACCACAATGAGCGTGTGTTCGAACTGCCCCATGTTCTTGGCGTTCATGCGGAAATACGCCTGCAGCGGATCGCGGACTTTGACTCCCTTCGGAATAAACAGGAACGTTCCCCCACTCCAAACTGCACCATGCAGAGCCGCAAATTTGTGATCTGTATTCGGCACGCATTTCATGAAATATTTTTTCACAAGCTCCGGATGCAGTTGCAACGCATCGTCCATATCCAGGAAGATAACACCCAGGTCATCCCATTCTTTTTTGAGGTTGTGGTACACCACTTCGCTTTCGTACTGCGCCCCCACACCCGCAAGCATCCGGCGCTCGGCTTCGGGAATGCCGAGTCTATCGTAGACTTTGCGGATATCGGCCGGCACCTCTTCCCAGGTATCCGTCTCCACTGCTCCCGACCGCGCGTAATACAGAATACTATCGAGGTCGAGCGCACGTAAATCCGGACCGAATGTGGGCAGCGGCATTGCCTGGAATTTCTTGAGCGAATCCAGCCGGTGCGCAAGCATCCACCCCGGCTCATTTTTATCGGCCGAGATTTGCCGCACGAGAGATTCGGTGAGCCCGCGCTGCAAGCCATCGGCATACGATGAGTCGTTAGCCGTATCGAAAATTTCGCGAGAGAGTTCGCCGAAGATCGCTGCTTCTGCCGGTGGAGTGGTGGCTTCTGGAATCATGAGTACAGCAGTATAGAGCAACTTGAAGACAATACGGAAAACATATCATTAATTCCTACATTCGACGTGAGTGACTATCACCAGCAGAAAAAATATTTATCGCGAAAAAGCACACGTCGACTTGTCGAGCGTACGGTTTACGATCGCCACAGATCCATCGCATACCGGCTTACTGCTGGCACCAATAACGACGACAGACGTTGTTTGAAACGCAGCACGGAGTGCATCAGTTTTATCGGCAATCGAGCGATCCAAAGCGCGAGCGTAGCGGCGTAGCAGGCTTACACGCTTTTCATTGAGAGACTTTACACGCGCTGTATCTTTCGCGGCATTGGCGCGATCCAGATTTGTCTCGTAGCGATTGCACACATGCTGCCAGTTGCCAGTCAGTTCACTGCATTGCGTATAGTCCGCAGCGGATGCAAACGGCACGAAACCCGCAAAAGCAACGCTGAGAAGAATGCTGGAGGAAACAATACGACGCATACAAAAGAGGAGAAAGAAAAGCTAGCCGCAGTATAACCGAAACGAAGATGTCGCTCTACTTTTTCTTCGGAAAATACATGCGCAGAACGCACGATCGTGTAATCTTACCGCCTTCATTTCGTCTCCATTCTCATGAATTTTTTCACCCGCCTTCGTCGTGCCTATCGGCTCTGCAGCTTCGCCTTCGCCGACGGCCGAACTCCGCTGCTCAGTAAAATCATCAGCGTTCTTGCGCTCCTGTACCTCATTTCTCCGCTGGATATTATTCCGGATTTCCTGCCGGTCATCGGTCAGCTGGATGACATCATTGTTGTCCTTATGGCTGTTTTGCAGTTCCTGCGATCCATTCCGCAAGATGTGCGTCGCGATGAAGTAAAACGCGAACGCGTAAAAGCGGACGCAACATATTGAGGCACGCCAGCGGAAACATTGACAACAATGAACGGATGAATATTGTATTCGTCCGTTCTTTCATATCTCTTTCTTGGTCTTCCCGGAGGATCACTTCGATCTTCCGAATCAGCTCAAGGAGAACGCCATGAAATTGCTTGCAGATTTTGGCCGATATCTTTCCGAACTTCTGATCTACAGCAGTAGAGCCAAAGGTTGCGGAAAGTATAATCGTCACAACAGGAGAAAAGCCAACGCCAAGAAACGTCGATACAACAAGCGCTGTCGAAGAAACAAGATGCCTTGAGCCAAACGGGCGACGCAAGTCGCCCACATTTTATGTAAACAAAAAGGCGCCCTTGCGAGCGCCTTCTTTTTAAAATCATCCTCTCATCTTCTCCTCCTCTCATCCTCGTATCTTCTTCTTACTCAATATCGTAACTGAGCGTGACGCTCGTCACGACTTCCTGCTGACCGGATGGAACCGGAACAGAAGGGGCGGCGTTGCCGGCATCCATCGACATTTCAGCCTTCATATTGCGCATCATGATCGGCGGATTGTATCCGCCGTTTTCAGCAAAGCCGCGAAGCTTACCAAGTTTGACACCCAACTGAGCTGCGAGTTCTTTTGCCTTGGCTTCTGCCTGCTTGATTGCCTGAGCACGTGCGTCAGCCTGTGCCTTTTCCGGCTTGTCGAGCGTGAAGTTCACGCCTCCACTCTGGTTGGCGCCTGCAGCGGTTACGGCATTCAAGATATCGCCGATTTTATCCAAATCGCGGACTTTGACAGACAAACTCTGGTTCGCCTCGTAGCCGCGCGGAATCTGCTTGCCCTGGTCGTAATCGAAGGCAGGACTCAGCCAGAGGTTTTCGGTGGTGATGTCTTTCTCGTCGATACCCTGCTGCTTAGCTGTTGTGAGAACCGCATTCATGGCCGTTGCCAATTTAGCCATTGCATCCTTTGCCGTCGCCACGCGGCCCGTTTGTACGCCAAACGATAACTGAGCGATATCTGGAGAGACATAAACCTTGCCTTCGCCGGAGACAGAAATCTGCGCCAGATTATCGTGGCTGATTTCCTGGCTGTCGCGTACGGCATGTGTCTGCATGGCAACACCGCCTAAGTAGAACAGACCGCCGACAATAACGGCGGCAATGGGAACAAGAATACGGGAAGAGTTTTCCATGAGGAATGAGGGGGAAGATAAAATGGATTATAGCAAAGATACGGAGGGAGTGGGAGAAAAGTTACACGATAAGGGCTAGGGATGGGGTTGGGGTTGGGAAATGGGGAATGGGGAATTAGAAAATTGGATTTGGTTTATTCGTTTTTCGTTTGTTCGTTATTTGTTTAGAATTTTTTCGACTTCTCATTCTAATTCCAATCGCACAGACGCTTGCTCATACTTCTCATACCCTCCCTCTTCCAACTTTTTCGCAAACGCCGCTCCCCCGCTTTCGACAATCTTTCCACCGACCATCACGTGCACAAAGTCCGGCGCGATGTATTCCAGAATGCGAGCATAATGCGTGACAATCACTGCTGAAAAAGTATCGGTCCTCAATGCATTCACACCTTCGGCAACAATACGCAGGGCATCGACATCTAAACCGGAATCCGTTTCGTCGAGCAGCGAAAGAAGTGGCGACAGCAAATGCATCTGCAGAATTTCTGCTTTCTTCTTTTCGCCACCGCTAAAGCCCTGATTGAGAAATCGCTCCGCAAAAGCCGTGTCCATTTTGAGTGCTTTCATCCGCTCTTCCAGTAGTTTCTTAAATTTAATGGGTGACATTTTCTTGTGCTCCGGATCTCGCGCCTTGTGCTGCGCTTCGTAGGCAGCAAACAGGAAATTGCGCAGCGTGACCCCGGCAATTTCTTTGGGATACTGAAACGCCAGAAACAGTCCGGCACATGCCCGTTCGTTTGGTTCCATTGCCAGTAAATCCTGCCCGCGAAACTGTGCCGAGCCGGAAATCACCGTGTACTTTGGGTGACCCATGAGTGTCGACACCAGCGTGGATTTGCCCGATCCATTGGGACCCATAATGGCATGGATTTCGCCTTCGTGAATTATGAGGCTCAAGCCCTTGAGGATCTCTTTTCCCTCCACAGACACATGCAAATCCGTAATGGCCAAAAGTGGGGCTGATGTATGCTTTTTCATAATAAGCCCAGTGTACTGCACTCTGTGCAAGCTGGAAATCTCAATCAATTAACCCTGTTTTTCACTTCGGATAGACTTATTTTTTGGCTTATGCAAGGCATATTCACAAATCGAGACCTCTTCGAGGCAAAATAGCCTCTTAGACCCTTGCTTGATTCGTGATTCTATCTGTATGATAGATCATCAATTTTTTTCTTGTCAAATTTTATGGGTATCAACTCTTCTAACGGAAATGGCTTCCATCATCCGGAAACCAATGGCAATGGTCATGGTAACAATGGCCAATCTGCCAAGAGACCGAAGCCGCCTCACATAGTTCTTTCTGGTCCGCAAGGCGTAGGAAAAGGCACTCAGTCTCTTATGTTGGTAGAGGCATATGGCTACACACATGTAGAATCTGGTGGTGCTTTCCGCGCATTATCGAAGAATGGCGAGTCCGATCTAGCTAAGCAAATTAAAGAGTTTTCAGAAAGAGGTGAACTAGTACCTGATGAACTGACGATGAGAGTAATGGAGCCATATTTACAGTTCGATGAAAAGCCAATACTTTTAGATGGCATTCCCCGATCTCCCGGTCAGGCAAGAATTCTCCAGCAAATGTTAGGAGAGCGTAACTATTTAGTTGTCATTATGAATCTCTCACGAGAAGAATGCGTAAAGCGCATTGCTCAACGAGTAGAAGAACTGGAAGCAAAGGGATTGCCAGTAAGAGCTGATGATAAGAATCCAGAAGCTGTTCAAAAAAGATTGGACATTTATGAGCAAGAAACAGCAGAAGCCTTAACAGGAAGTTTTCCTAAAGAGAGAATTTTTTCGATTGATGCAAGTGCTGACATCGGGGAAGTTGGTGCTCAAATTCGTGCGAAAATAGATGCACTCATGTCAGAGAGACCAATTTTGCAGGAGGCTTTCTGACTAATGAAGTTACTGAAACAGTGATATCTGAGATGTTTTTGGGCTTGGAGGAGAGAGGAGAAAATGCGCGTGAGCCTGATATAAACGCATCTGTGTAAAAATATCTTTTTTGACCTGAACATTCTTTAGGTTTACCCTCCCCTCATGCCAAAAGTCACCTTTGTGCAACAGGATGGGCAGGTAACGACAGTTGAGGCGGAAAGCGGCGAAACGATTTTGAAGATCGCGCTGGATAACAACGTGCCCATGGAATATGCTTGCGGTGGAAACGGCTTCTGTACGACCTGTATGTGCAATGTAAAAAAGGGCATGGAAAACCTAAGCCCTCGCAACGACCGCGAGGAAGGCATGGGCATTGTCGATGATCCAAATAGACTGAGTTGCCAAGCACAAGTACAGGGGGAGGTGGAGGTGGAGGTGATTGAATATTGAGGATACGAGGATTAGAGGATGCGAAGACGCAAATAAGGACTCAAAGGAAACAAAAGACTCAGAAGACTCAAAGGAATTTTAGTATTGAGAATAAAATTAATTGGGTGTACGTTTGTACAACTACCCCCTATTCGATGCACGAAAGACCTTATCAAAAGCTGATTGTCTGGAAAGAAGGTCATGTACTTTGTCTATTAGTATACAAAATAACTACAAAGTTCCCTTCTGAAGAAAAATTTGCACTCACAAATCAAATGCGTAGATCTGCCTATAGCGTTCCAACAAATATAGCCGAGGGCAATTCACGCAAAACAACAAAAGATCGTATTCACTTTATAGATATAGCAACTTGCTCGTTAGAAGAGCTGCATTATCAATGCATTCTTAGCCTAGATTTGCACTACATCGATCAAGCCGAATTCGAAGATCTTGATGAACGGATACGCAAAGTAGGCTACTTGCTCTATAAATTCCGTGCCTCTCAACCTTAACTAATACTGCCACTCCTCTGAGTCCTCTGCTTCCTCTGAGTCTTCTGAGTCCTTTTCTCGGCATTATCTTACCCTACCCACGCCCCACCCCATCATTGCCCAGACAGCGCCGATATCTTCTGTTTCACTCCCTCATTGTACGGCTCGATTTTGTTGATGCGGCGATAGGTTTCTTCGGCCTTTGTGTTGTCATTAAGCTGCAGATAACACTCGGCTAAGAGGTGCAGAAGCTCGGTATCGCGTGACAGGCGGGCAGCAGCTTTCTCGAGCAGTGGCGCAGCCTCCTCGAAGCGTCTGGCAGCAATACACGCGCGTCCAAGGGCTGCTGAGCGTTCCGGTGTCTGTGGATCGCGGTTAAGCGCTTCCTGGTACGCCTGACAGGCCTCTACGTACTTTCCCTGCATATAGTAGGCCAAGCCAAGGTTTGCGAAGAACGAGACGTCGTCGCGCTTGGTTGTTAAATCCTTGTAGAGCGCTTCTGCCTTCGCTTCGCGCTGGGTTGTGAGGTACAACTTGGCCAGCTGCGCCTGAATGTCGGTCGCTTCCGGATGAATGGTGAGAGCCTGAATGAACAGATGCTCAGCTTTGTCCGTATGCTGCAGCGCAATCTCCTTTTCGGCGAGCCGCATGAGTGAGCGAACTTTCTGCAAATCGATTGCCGAGGTGCGTGGATTCTTGCGTGGTTTTAGGACCACTTTCTCCTCTACCAGCACTGCGCCACGGTCCTCAACCGACTGAAAACGCGTCTTTACCGAGCGCACCAGACGACGCACGGACCTGTGACGAAGCAGGAGCCGTAGCGAAAAAATGGCAAGTATGCCAAGTAGTGATACCAGGAAAACAATAAGATAGACCATAGAGGCGAAGAAGGATAGCACTACTTGGCTTCCAGTGCCAATGCGAAGCGCTGCAGGATGAGCGGCTTATGCGCATTCGTCTGCAAATCGGCAATGAGCTGGGCAAACGGCGGCGCAAAGCGGGCTTTGGCCTGAACATCTGGCATTTCGCGTAGTGCCAAACCTACATGCAACAATACTTTCTCAAGCGTGGCACTCTCTTCTTTGGTAAAAGATAACAGCCACTGACTACGTTCCAGCAAGGTAGAATCCTGCCAAAAATGCGCCGCTTGGCTATGGAGCTGTTTCTCGGCACTCAGCGCATCTGGATCATTCTTGAGGGTTAAAAATCTCCCCGGCGCTCCGCGCGAAAGATGCAGGAGTAAATTGGCTTCTGATTCGTCGAGCGACTCTGAAAGAGGCCTTAGCAGCGTGTTTGCAACCGGATGAAAATGAATGACACGCGTGCGCGAAAGAATGGTAGGAAGAACTTGGGAAATGCTGGATGCCGTCAGAATAAAGATAACGCGCGATGGCGGCTCTTCTAAGATTTTGAGAAATGCATTAGCCGCACTGTCTTGCATGCGCTCGACGCTACGAATAATGCAGCACAGATACTTGGATGAACTGGTTTCGATGAGCCTGCTTTGCAGAGCGCGCACATCGTCAATACTTATACTGTCGGTCTTGGCTTTCGGCGCTTTGCTTCTGTGTTCCTGCGGCACGTTGGAATACTTGCCGATCTCATCCCAATCATCGAAATCCTCTTCCATCCATAACTTGTCCATCACCAGAAAATCCGGATGAATGAGGCGCTGCATCGTATCGGTTACGTGTGCCCGCTGGCTCTCGTCGACACCTGAGGTTAAAAGCTCTTTGGCAAACCAGCGCGCAACCGTCATTTTGCCAATACTCTGCGGCCCGATAAAAAGATAGGCATGCGATGTTGCCCGTATCGAGATCTGATTGTAATTGGGTAATCTGATCACTGTGGCCGATGATCTGGTCGGTTATTTTCATGGGACAGTAATTGTACCACGAGCATCGTGCCCGTGGCTTGAAATCAGTACAAATCAATCCCGCGGCAAGCATGTCGCTCCCAAGTATAAAAAATTATTTTTCTTGGCACCCAGGACACGATGTCCTGGCTGCGGGAATATTGATTGAACCATCCACCCTATTCATTAATCCCATGACATTTCTTGTACTTCTTGCCGCTACCACACGGACACGGATCATTCCGACCAATTTTATCGGCGGATTTCTGCGGCTGCTTCTTCATCTCTTTCACCTCATCGGCGGCTCCGAGAGTCTGGAGAGCACCTTCGATCTGGTCGGCATTCGTCTGCAAATTTTCCTCATTGGCCTCCAGCAATACGCGGGGTGCCGAGAACTGGCTGAAGTCGGATTGGAGCAGTGCCCGGACCATCGTGGCATCGATATTCAGGAGTAATTTCTGGAACAGACGGAAACCCTGATCCTGGTACTCAATGAGCGGATCGCGCTGTGCGTAGCCCGAAAATGCCACCTGCTCGCGCAAGTGCGCCATGGTGTCGATATGATCCATCCAGTGCATATCAATCGCCTGCAAAATAAGAATCTGCTCGGCACGACTCACCATAATCGCATCGTACTGCTTACATTTTTCCTCGTAGAACGAAGAAATAGTTTTGGTCATCGCCTCTTTTAGCTTGTCGCTATCGGCGAATAATTTCATCTGATCGAGTGTGATGATAGAAGGAAGCTGCGGGTGAAGAGTTGCAATACCCGCCATCAATTCGGGTAACTGCCAATTCTCGCTATCGTCAGCCGACGCATACTGCGTGACCAAAATATCAATTTCTTTCTCAATCGCCGCAAACACATCCTGATGAAGCGATCCTGCAGATTCGTAATTCGTAATTCGTAATTCATGATTCGCTTCCGGTTCACCATTTTTGTGCTCCTGATTCTGAGATTCATAAATCTTCACTAACAATTTCTGTCGTCGCTTGTACATGATCTCGCGGTGCTTGTTCATTACGTCGTCGTACTGCACCACGTGACGGCGCGTATCGAAGTTGCGCCCTTCCACTTTCTTCTGTGCACTCTCAATGGAGCGCGAGACCATGCCGTTTTCCAGTGGCACATCTTCGGGCACATTCAGACGTTCCATCATGGATTTGAGCCTGTCGCCACCAAATAAACGCATCAGTTCATCTTCCATGGACACGAAGAACTGGCTCTCGCCTGGATCTCCCTGACGTCCGGCACGACCGCGCAGCTGGTTATCGATGCGACGTGCCTCGTGGCGCTCGGTGCCGAGAATGACGAGTCCGCCGAGTTCTTTGACGCCTTCGCCAAGCTTGATATCTGTTCCGCGACCGGCCATGTTGGTCGCAATCGTGATCGCGCCTTTCTGGCCTGCAGCGGCAACAATATCGGCTTCCTTATCGTGCTGCTTGGCATTCAAAACAACGTGCGGGATCTTCATGTCGGTGAGCAAAAAACTCATCGCTTCGGATTTTTCAATCGAAGTTGTGCCGATCAAAACTGGCTGACCTTTTTCGTGGCGCTCCTTGGCGATTTTGGCAACCGCCTCGAACTTGGCCTTCACTGTGCGATACACGGCATCAGCCTTGTCGGTGCGGATCATGTTTCTGTGTGTGGGGATCACAATCGTATTCAGCTTGTAGATGGATTGGAATTCCTCCTCTTCGGTCTTGGCGGTTCCTGTCATACCGGCGAGTTTTTCGTACAGACGGAAGTAGTTCTGGAACGTGATGGTAGCCAGCGTCTTGCTCTCGCGCTGCACCTCCACTCCTTCTTTCGCTTCTATGGCCTGGTGGAGTCCGTGCGAGTAACGGCGACCGGGCATCAGACGGCCGGTGAATTCATCGACGATAATGATCTCGCCTTCTTTGACAACGTAATCCACATCGCGCTGGAAAATGGCGTGCGCTTTGAGCGCCTGTTCGATGTGATGCACTTCTTCGAATCCGCGTTCGGTGTAGATGTTTTCTACTCCCAGTAGTTGCTCCATATGGTGAATCCCTTCTTCCGTGAGAGTGGCTGCACGCTGCTTTTCGTCTTTCTGGAAATGCACCTCCGGCTGCAATTGTTTTACATACTGCGCATACTGGCTGTACTTGCCCGTACTTTCGCCGGCCGGCTGACTGATGATGAGCGGCGTGCGTGCTTCGTCGATCAAAATCGAATCTACTTCATCCACAATGGCGTAGTGCAATGTGCGCTGTACCTGACGCTCGAGCGTGATACTCATGTTGTCGCGCAGATAGTCGAAACCGAATTCATTGTTGGTGCCGTAGGTGACGTCTGCTGCGTACGCCTCTTTGCGGCCATCTTGTGGAATGCCGTGCACGATAATACCAACCGTAAGTCCGAGAGCTTTGTACAAAAGACCCATCCAGGTGGCATCACGCTTGGCGAGATAATCGTTGACAGTCACCACGTGCACACCTTTACCGGTGAGAGCATTCAGGTAGACAGGCAAGGTACAGACGAGTGTCTTTCCTTCTCCAGTACGCATTTCGCCAATGCAGCCGCGATGCAGCGCAATGCCGCCAAGAATCTGGACATCGAATGGCACCATGTCCCACGTAAAGGTCTGCTGGCCAATTTGCATGGTCTGGCCGACAAGCAGTTCACAACCGCGGATAGCCGTCGCAAACGCTTCGGGCAGTATGCTGTCGAGGCTCGCACCTTTGGCGACGCGATCTTTGAGTTCCTGTGTCTTCTTTGGCAAATCGTCGAGCGTGAGCGCGCGGATTGCCGGCGTTTCTTGCATAGTGCGAACGTCCTTCACTATCGGCCACAGTTTATTGAGCTCTTTTTTATTGGGGTCACCGAGTAACTTGTTGAGAGAATCCATGATAGCCATATGGTTGCAGTGTAGCGAAAAATGAGTGCATACAGTAGCAGAAAACCTCTACCGAAACACACTCAAATCGAAACAATTTATGCAATTTCCACAGCCAGACGAGACACCAATGCAGCAGTCGCTTGCTCGACTGACGCAACAACAGCAACAACTTGCTCATACGAGTGCAGCAGCTGTTCTTGCCCATGTGTCATTTCCATGGCGCGCGGAACAACAACAGCAACAGGAAGCTGCACGCCTCTCATAACTGCGTCAATATACCTTGCAAACGGTGGCAGGTGACTAGGGAGTTGTTTTTCGGGGACGCGAGCCATTTCAAGAACTGCTCCCCTCACTCCTTCGTCTTCTGCAATGTGCAGAAGTTGATTTTTATCCTCTGGACGATGAGGAGTCGCAACGATGCGTGCAATAATTGGCAAGACGCTGTCGCGGACTGCACCTACCTGTTCCCGCACTGTGTCTGGCATACAAGGCTCTTCGCTTCCGTTACAACCATATAATGTAACGAGTGTATGGCCATCCATTTGAGAATTCTGACCATCTGATCCGACTGACATAAAAAGAGGAAAAATGATAGTGCCTCTATATAGAGCTCACTTTCTTCCAATGCCATTTTCTCCATAAAAATATATATTTATTTGTATTTCTGTTATATTCATAACACTATGTTGCGCCTAGCTGATGTGATAGAGGACGTGTGCCTGGGAAACCCCTTACTCCAATTCGGTTTACAACATCGGCTTTTGAATCTCTCGCAGGTGGCGGCCTACATTCAGCCGCTGCTGGCAGTGAAGGCAAAGAAAGAAGTACAAATACAGACAATTCTGATGGCACTGTCGCGCTTGCAAAAACGCATGAAGAAAACGAGCGTGGAGCGCGACGATTTTCGTATCAAACATCTGTTCATCCAGAGCAATCTCATCACCAATACGTTCGCTAAAACGCCCGCAATTCACCGAGCCGCACAAGAAGTATACGCACAAATCCAAGCGAAAAATGGATTCATCGCCATTTCCGAAAGCATCGGCGAAATCACACTGATTACCGAAGATCAGTATGAGCCATTGATGCATGATGTGATCAAAGCCAGGGCCAAATTCAGCCACAGCAATTTAAGCTCCATCGGTGTCACGTTCGATGAAAAATATACGACTATTCCGGGTTTCATCTACATCATCCTGCAGCAACTGCTTCTGCTGCATATCAATGTGATCGAAGTGACATCCACATTTACCGAGATCGTGTTATACATCGATGAGAAGGACACCAAGATCGCATTTGAGGCGCTGCACCGGTTGTTTAAAAAGTAGCCGGGTGAAGTTAATGTATCCGCAGCCGGGATATCCTGTCTCGGTGATATGAGAAATATTTCATTGAACGCCGCGGCAAGCATGCCGTTCCCAAAGTGGTTATTCCCCATTTGGTAGTTGGTTGTTGGAAATTGGGAGTTGTTTTCAGGCCTCTCTCCCATACCACGGCACTAGTGTCCTATTTGGCTTGTAATCAAGATGTACAAGTAATTCCACCAATACAGATTCAACGCTCAATTGATCCGGGACTTCAGATACTTTCAAAATCTCACGATGTTCAGGAATCAGTTCGCCGACAAACATGGCGCCCGGCTCGATCATTGTCTTGGCATCATCAATACTGATCAGCTGCGCCTGCGGCCAGTTCTTCTCAAACTTCCCGAATCCACGAATAAACAAAAGCGCTTTCTTGGTCGAATGCAGCCAGACGAAGTCTTGCTGATTGTTCACGCGAGCTGATTGCAAATCACTGCCATGAAGAGCAGCTGATGGAACGCTAAGTGCAAAACTGAGTGCATTGGCCAGAGCAGCGCCAACACGCAAACTCATAAACCCACCCGGGCCTTCCAGCAGCGCAATGTGAGTTAGATCATGGAGCGTCAAATTTGCATCAGCAAGTAATCCTGAAATGGCTGGCATAAGACCTGCTTCATCGGTATTTTCTGCTACCGAATTGGTACCGAGAACCTGCGCTTCGTCTAAAACGGCGAAAAAAGGCGAGCTGCCGGCGATGGCGATAAAGAGGATTTTCATTGATAAATAAGCCAAAAGCACGGTACCATGAATTAAAATGATTGTACAAATTTGACATATTAATATAATTGTTTCATATGAGAAACATCAGGCGACTCACTGAACAAGAAATGCTCCTCCCCGATCGTCCCGGGTACATGCGTCTGACTATTGAGGGGCAAACGTATACCGCACCAAGAAAAGGAGAGAGGGATATAAGGAACAATCAGTTCCAACAGGCAGTGTAGCGCCTGAAATGCGATGCGCAGGAAACCTACCGCCTTGTTAGCGACCTGGTAAAAAAGTCCGCCGACGCAGTGCATGCCACACTTCGTGGCATCGCTGACTCAGATACGGCAAAAAGGATCCAGCCGTCACTGCAGTATGTTAAAGATGCGTGCCATACAATATTATGCACCATGGAGGCATTCTCCTACCACGAAACGCGCGCACCTGATAATGAAGCAGAAGAAGATTCGGCCCCTTCTATAGCGCTTGCCCCCTAAGGCACTCATCCCTCTTTCGGAAGAATCTTGCATGCCCCAACGCCCTGCAAGCGTCGCTAAAGGCGAAGAAGCTATTTCGCAGACTGGTCCGCAAGCCCAATTTCTTAAGCCGGCCGCGAGTCTGAGCTATTCTCGGATCCATGGCGTCTCTCTCTGTTGTCATTCCTACTCATAACCGTGCAGATATTCTTGAGCAATGCCTGGACCACCTGGAAAAACAGACGATTGCAGACGAGCTGGAGGTGATCGTCGTCAGCGACGGACACGACAAAAACACATCGATGCTTTTTGCTGCAACATCCGGCACAGCACAGCGCCGTCTCCGTATAAAGTTTCTTGAGCTGCCCAAATGTCACCAGGGCATCGCGCGCAACAAAGGAGTGCAACTGGCGACAGCCGCACACGTGCTGTTTATAGGCGACGATATTTTTCTGGCGCCCGATGCCTGCGAGAAACACCTCGCCCTTCACAACGATTTTGAGTCAAAATCCCTCAACCTGCTTCAGGTGGTTCTCGGCTTTACCACGTGGGACCCGGCACTGGAGAAAACACGTGTCATGCAATGGCTTGAAAGCAGCGGATGGCAGTTCGGCTATCCGGCAATCGAGCAATACGCCCATACCCGCCTGCCGCCCGATACCCAGCATTTGTACACGTACACCAGCCACATCAGTATGCAGGTGGAAGTCGCCCGCCATTTCCCGTTTCGGGAAGATGTATCTTTGTACGGCTGGGAGGATATTGAATGGGGCCTGCGCCTTAAAAAAGCCGGCATACGCGTATTCTACGAACCGGATGCCAAAGGCTACCATCATCATCCTTACACGTTCGCCGAATCCATCAGGCGCATGGAGATTCTGGGTGAATCGGCCATGCATATGCAGACAGTGGTACCGGATTTCGACCGCATCCCGCAGGGCATGAAACGCGTAGGATACGAAGTGACTTCCCTGCTCCCGACGCTTGCGGGCAGTCATAGACGCGCGTTTCTGCGGGGCATGAAACATGCCGAACAGGAAATGGAGACAGCAGTGCAAGAATAACTACCAAAGCCCAATTCCCAACTACCAATTGGTAGTTGGCGTATTGGCAATTGGGAGTTTTTCAAGCCAGTTGCAATGCAGCAACCTGATACGTACGATAACCCCATATGTCCGAACACTCGCATCTGCATGACCAAGAACGACTGCTTGCCAGCATCGGTCCGTCGGTATCGGCGCTGATTGCAGACATTGTGTCTGGACTCTTCGACGGCTTTATTATCGGCGTCGTGATTGCGGCGGGTATCAATATTCTGCTGCTTACCCAATCGATCGCCCTCAATATTTTCTCAGTCGCAATTCCACTGATTCTCCCGATGATCCTGAACGCTTTTTGGAAGCACAAGCTGTGGAAGAAAGCCCGCTTTCGCATAACCACCGAGCGCATTCTGATGCAGGATGCCGGACGCTTCAAAATGAAATCCCTGCTCACCATCAAATGGCCGCAGTACCAGGAAAGCTGGAACAAGCGCACATCGTGGATCGATCATCTGACAGGCGCCAAATCGATCGGCATCCGCTACGGCAACGCCGACAGCCAGTTGCGCGCTGTCTTTCCGTCGGCTGTCTGGGCAACCGACATCAAGCACTATCTGGATAAAGTCGACGCCGCTTTCCGACATAACCAGATGGAAACGATCAAACCGTTTGTGGAGAAGGCGTATGGGAAGAGGGACTAGAGGAGAAAAATACGAAGATCAAAATTCTAAATCCGAGACAAATTCCAAGATACCAACCTACGTGCTGCGGCGGGCAGGCAAATTTCAAAAAATCTCAAAGGAATAATGATGAACCACCAAGTCAGTATAATTCCTACAATCTTCAGCAGCGGGCGTCCTCGCCCGCGCAGTTCAATCAATACATCCTCAACATCCAAGCAAAGTGTCTCCTAACAGGGATAATTCTTCGATGACCTTATTTGGTATCATTTGTGTTTTTATTGAATCGCCGCGCCAAGCATGGCGCTCCCAATAAACAAGGAGTTGGTAATTTTATGTTAGGATTTCAATACAAGACTTGCTTCCAGTCAAAACATTGGTACAATACGCCCAAGTATCGACTACCTAATTCGATCATGAGTATCTACTCATGGTTGGTTTTTCGTAGCTCGTAAGTACCCAAACTGTTACACTACTTTCTCCGGCTGGGATTCCGTTACCCCAACCCTAGCCCTAACCCTCCCCCGTATGCGCGCATCATTTATCGCAGCCATTAACCAGATTTGTTCTGAAAAGAACGTCAAGCCGGAAGATGTTCTGGAAGCCGTTCGTCAGGCAATCGCCACCGCCTACCGCAAGGACTACGGCAATAAGGAGCAGGAAATCCGTGTTGTCCTCCGCGAAGATCAGGACATGCCATCTATCCTTCTCATCAAAGAAGTGGTCGAGGATGTGATGAACGAGAACTTCGAAATCAGCGTGAAAGACGCCCAGCGCATCAAGCCGGATGTCGAGGAAGGTGATGAAATCGAGATTGACGTGACGCCTATCGAATACGGCCGCATCGCCGCTCAGGCAGCCAAGCAAGTCATCATCCAGAAATTGCAGGAATCCGAAAAGCAGAGCTTGTTTGAAATGTTCAAGGATCGTGAGAACGAACTGCTGACCGCAAGTGTGACAAAGGTCGAACCAAACTGGGTCACGCTCGAAATCGAAGGCATGACCGTTTCTCTGCCATGGAAGGAGCAAATCCCAGGTGAGCACTACTACACCGGCAAGCGTATCCGCGTGTACTTGGACAAAGTGGAAATGACAACCAAGGGTCCGCAGCTGCGCATCTCCCGTACACACCCGAACCTTGTTCGCAAACTCCTCGAACTCGAAATCCCCGAAATCCGTAACGGCGATGTAAAGATTATGGCCATTGCTCGCGACGCAGGCATGC
Source organism: uncultured Candidatus Peregrinibacteria bacterium (assembly GCA_937863435.1). Lineage (GTDB taxonomy): Bacteria > Patescibacteriota > Gracilibacteria > Peribacterales > Peribacteraceae > JAGOTD01. The sequence continues at coordinate 683 of CALMES010000168.1, read as the reverse complement.
GCAGTAAAGTTGCAGTCAAAAGTTCTGATCCACGCATCGACCCAATCGGCGCCTGTGTGGGACAGAAGGGCGTGCGCATTCAGTCGGTGATGGAAGAAATCAACGGTGAACGCGTGGATATGATCGAATGGTCGGATGACGCTATCAAACTGATTTCCACAGCATTGCAGCCAGCCTCCATTTCGGCGGTGATTATTGTCAACGGCCAGGAACATTTCGATGCGCAGGAACGCATGATCAAAAAGCGCGCAGCCGTGTTCGTGGAAGAAGCGCAGCGCCCGATGGCCATCGGGAAGAAGGGCCAGAACATCCGCCTGGCAACACAGCTCACCGGCTTCGAGCTCGATATGTATAACTACGAAGAGCTTCCAGCATTCAAAGCCAAGCTCGCAGAATTGCGCGGCGAAGAAGTGCAGGTGAACATTCTGGAAGGTGCCAACTCCACGCCAACAGACATCGCCATTGCCGAGAAAGCAGCAGAGGCAGTGGCAGCTCCGGAAGTGGAACTCGTCAAAACCCCCGAGCCAAGCGAGCTCAAGACTGAGAGCGAAGAGGCTCCATCTGCGTAAAGCAATTTTCAGCGGTAACCGGCGGTTTAAACCGCCGGTTACCATCCAGAGCCAAGAGGCGCATATGTGCGCCTCTTTTTTGTTTCATAAAAAACTGCCGCCCCGGTAATACCG
>CALMES010000167.1 GCA_937863435.1 uncultured Candidatus Peregrinibacteria bacterium | reverse complement strand
GTCAACTGCGTCTGCGATACAGAGCCATCTTTCGATTTGACTGGCATTGACTGCCAGCGTCTCGAAGACAGCCGCTGCCTCGCCCCGCCCCATCGACTTCCGGTTGAACACATCGCCCTTGTAGGAACGACGCTGTTCAGCCGTGTCGAGAGGATGGATGACAAAGTCTTCCTGCCAAGTGTTCGTTTCGACGCCCATCCGACATGGAGAAGTTTCCTCCTCGATGTGGTTCAGGGGGCACTCGAACTCGTTGCAGTACGCAGCCTTGGTGAGTTGCAGCATAGTCTTGCCCTTTCAGTAGGTTTGCAAAGATCTTGAGGCGATTTACCTCAGGTTAAATAAAATTATAACAATTATATAACAATTTGTCAATGGTCAAGATAAAAATGCAGCCCTGTTTTAAGTGCGCGGCAGAGTGGCTAGTCTTACCGAATACAAAAGTAAGGCCGCCCATATTGCAGGGCGGCGGATGAGGCGTGACGCCATTGTCACACCGTGGAGGCAAGTGCCGGGAACGGCAGCCCTTCGTACCAGAGCGGGTACACACCAATGTAACTACTGCATTCGTTGCCATCATCGTCGACCCAATGGTCGATCTGACTGGCGTGTTCGAACGCGGCATCACGATCGGTGAAGACCTCACACTTGCCGAAGAACTCGATGACTTGCGCAGGTACCAGAAAACCATCCTGGTCGGACTGGCATTGATGTTGCCAGTCTCGCTGGAGGCACATATACGCCTCCCACTGCCTGCACTTGTCACACGTCTCCGACCAGTACGGGTCACAGCCGCACTCGAAGTCGTCGAACATGCACGAGAGCCCATCCGCATTTGCGTGTGTGACTCTGTACTCGTTGACGCCATCGGGGCGGGTCGTGACCAGGACGTAAGTCCCACTTTTGTACGACATGGGGCTCCCTTCAGAGGTACGTGTCACGGGTCTTTCCCGCATACATGGAGATATATTATAATAAAAAGTTAAGTTATTGTCAATGTTAAAAATTGACTATATTTCCATAATGTGATACTATAACATCACTGCTGAGTTTACGGGATGTAAGTAATTTACTAACAATAGCCCGTCTCTCATGCACATTGACAGCGCAAGTCACAACCGACACAACCGAAGGAATGCTATGAACGCTCTCACTTCTCTCCGCAACGACATGGTGTTTATCGACGACGACACAAGTATCGAGCTGGTGCAGCCGATCATTGATCGGCTTGCCAAGGAAGGCGTCATCTACCATCCCGGCCACATGACCACGGGTGTGTGGACGATCACCGACGGCATCTGGAAACTCACCCCGGAGAGCCTGCTCGAGGTCTGCGATGAATACTCCATGACCTCCGAAAACCCGATCATCTACGGCACCGTCCCTGGCGATTTGAGGGGTTCAGGCTCTGGGCCAAATAGCCCGGATGACACAGTCTGGTTTCAGATCCAGCGGGATTTCCTCGACACGACATCAACCGACCTGGCCCGTGACGCCGCCGAGGACATGATCCGCGTGGATTACGTTCAGGATGAAAACGGCGTTGACAGGGACAGTGAAGGAAACGACACCGTCGGGTGGGTGAACTGCCCGCTCATCGTCGTTGATTCCAACACAGTCGGCTTTGCCGGCTTCCGCCTCATCGTTGATGCCATCCGTAATAGGCAGAAAGAGGTTCGTGAAGAGGAGGGTGTCGACCTAGCCACCCTCCAGGTGTTCGTCCACAACGGATCAGCGGACACGCTTCGCCCACTCGACGAATTCCCGGTAAACACCCATTAAGTATGGACGCCCGTCCATACTGCCATGTTACAAAGGTTCGGGGTGTTGTGACGGCTTGCGCTGTCACTTCACCAAAGATATGAAGCAGATTCATGTTTTTGGTGAAGTGGCAATATCTCTATAAAATGGTATTGCATTTCTTTCACGCTTATGCTATAATATAATTATACGTTGCTGAGAGGCGGCGTAAGGACATCACCATCAACACTCCAACAGATAGGAGATGCTATGTCCAAGTCCTTCACGAAGAGGTGCGACACCAGCTTGACCGGTGGCACCTCGGGGATGTACCTCAGCCAGCTTGCCTTCCGGGCGCTGGCGGCCGACAAGCGCGGCAAGGTACACCTCGTGGAGTACCGCGGACACTTGTCGCTCAGGGAATACCTTGAGCAGCAGGGGCTCTCCTATGATCCGGAACTCGTCGAGAGTTATCGGATCTAGGAGGGTGCGCCGCAGAGCATCACACTCTTAAAAATGTGCGTAATATGTCCCTTCGGGGAATTGCCTTCGGGCAATCTGGGGAAGTTCCAGCAGGCTTTGGTCGAGCCGTCATCGCACCTGCCCGCTACAGTCGTAGCGGGTA
>CALMES010000166.1 GCA_937863435.1 uncultured Candidatus Peregrinibacteria bacterium | reverse complement strand
CCGATCTCTCCTCCCTGAACGACAAACTCACCGTCGCGACCGAGGCCCTCGCCGCAAAATCCGCCGCCAGCCTCGACCTCGACGCCAAAATCGCCGAACAGCGCCGTGCGCTTGACCAACTCAAATCCGACGCCGCCTCGGTTATCGCGAAACTCACGGCTGCTGCTGGGGGTGCTGCCCACTCATGAACCTCTTTACCGTCTGTTTCGGGACACAGTACACTGCCGCCGAGGCGGCGATCGCGGCCAAGTACGATCTTCTCATCGTTAACCAGGCCACCTCGGCGGTTGCGCGTGCGTGGTACGACTCCATCCGCGCGCTCAACCCAGCCATCAAATTGCTGGCCTACCTCATCACCAATCACGAACCAGGCACCGCGCTTGGTGTCGGCAACGATATTCTTCGTGATGCCAATCGCTGGACGGCAGGACAACAAGAGCCGTGGCTCCTCACCGCCGACGGAAATCTTGTCGCGATTACGATCGATACCTGGAAGTCTCGTCGATTATACGATTATCGCAAAGCCATCTGGCAAACCAATTTTCGTGATGCGTGCGCCGCAATCCTTTCTGCGTACCCCTTCGACGGCTTGTTTTTCGACAATTGCACGGCATCATGGACCAAGCAATCCCCAAACAACGCGGCGCTCGCCACCTCCCTTCAATCCACCCTTCTCGATGTTCGGCGCGCGTACCCCTCCAAACTTTTCCTTGGTAATTGCACTGAAAATTGGCTCGGCCTCAATGGAGAAATGAACGAAGGTCGCGCGACACAACTACTCGAACTCGCGCCGGTTGTCGGCCAGGTCGTCCCGAACTTAAATTGCTATCTCGCCCTGACCACCCCCACTACACCTGATAGCGAGCTTGCCGCCCTTGCTGCTGCTATTGCCCCTACCGGGGCGTGGTTTGGTGTCCAACGCAGTGATAATGTTCTTTATTGGCCGCCTATCTTCGACACGCTGGAGGCGTAACATGCTTGCTCGTCTCGTCGTCTTATGTGGGCTATTTCTTGTCGTTGGCCTGTCTCCGGCGTTCGCGCAACAAGAAGCGCGGTCGTCTACCAAAGGTGCCTCTACCCCACTTCCGATCACCGGCACGTCCGTGGACGCCGACCATAACGCCCTTGATGTCTACATCCGCGGTGGCGCTAGTGGATCTGGTGGAGGGACAGAATTTAACGAGGATACCTCGCATAGCTCTGGCGCCGCCGGCACGCTCATGCTTGGTGTCCGTAATGATGCGGGTGGTACGACATTCACCGACACTAACGGTGATTACTCTCCCATTGCCGTCGATAACCTTGGTCGTGTCATTATCAGCATCCTTAGCCTCTCTCCTGGTACCTCCGCGGCCAATCTTGGTAAGGCAGAAGATGCCGGACACAGCTCTGGTGATGTCGGGGTGATGTCGCTGTGTGTCAGGCGCGATACCGCCGCGACCTCCGCCACCACGGACGGCGATTACAACCCCTGCGCAACCGACGCCAACGGAAAGCTCTGGACAAACGCCGACACCGAAATGCCTGCTGCGGCTACGCTGGCCGACGATACCGCCAACCCCACCGTGCCTGGGGTGGCCTCATTCAATATGTGCTTCGATGGGACCACCTGGGACCGTTGCACCAAGGCGACGGCTGGACAAGGCGCAGTCGATACCGCAACCCAACGGGTCACGCTGGCGCAAGGCTCCACCGCCTGCCCGAACTATGTTGCAATTTCCCAAACCGCCGACACTACGTTGGTAAGCGGCACTTCCAGCCAATACTTCTACATCTGCTCCATCATCCTCGTCGCGGGGGCGGCGGAAGTCGTCTCGCTCTGGGAAGGTACCGGCACAGCCTGCGGAACCGGCTCAACGGCCATTCTTGGCAGCACGACCGAAGCCAACGGCCTCTCGATCAGCGCCAACGGCGGGTTTAGCGCGGTCAGTGGCATCCCATTCCTGCGAACCGCAACTACGGCGAATGATCTGTGCTTGCGTCAATCCGGGACCAATCGCGTCTCCGGCGTCATCACCTACTATAAGGCTCCGTAATGCGGCTGCGCTCGCTGCTCATCGTCGCCTGGCTGGTCTTGGGGGCCGCGCCTGCGTGGGCAGCGATCACCTGGGACACCGCAACGGCAAACGGCAACCCGACCGCCGATACCGCCGACTCCTTCACTCATACCATCGGGACGGGATCTAACGTGTACGTTGGGGTGTGCGTGACGAGCAACGGCACAGATGGCAGCGGGTCCATTGACGTGTCCAGCTTGACCGTCAACGGCAGTGCAGCCACCTTTCGGGCCGCATCCGATACGGTGAGTCAGGGGGCATCCGTCAAAACCGAATACTGGGACAAGGTGTTGGGCTCCACGAATGGAGCCGTCACGGTGGCGGTCAATGTCTCAGCCAATGATCGATTCCGCACCACGGCTTTTTCACTCTTCGGAGTTGACCAAACTGCCCCGGTCGGGACAGCTGCCACCACCGAAGTCACGAGCACATCCGCCAGCGTGAACGTCTCCAGTGCCGTCAATGAATTTGTGATGTCATGTCTCGGGGTCAATATGACTTCATCGGCGTGGACGGTTGGGGCGGGGCAGACAGAACGATGGCTGAACAGCACGGACATCAACGCCACTGCTGAACAAGGCTCCAGCGAACCAGGAGGGGCCACCGTCACCATGAGCCATTCGTGGACGACGGTGCAATACGCGTCCCTGATTGCCATTCCGATTAAGCCCGCTTCCGCGACTGTTGCAACGCCGACTCTCATGCTACTGGGGGTGGGGAATTGATTGCGCTTCTTGTTAGCGTGCTGATGTTGTGGTCCTCACTTGTGAATGCCGCCACACTCTATGTAGATGGCAACATTGCCTCAACATGCTCCGGTACGACCTACAGCATTGCGTCTCGCAATTGTTCTGGGAGCGACGGCGCAGGGTACAAAACCCCAGAAGAGGGATTCCGCGCCCTCGCCATTGGCGATACCTTCCGCATCCGTGCTGGCTCGTACACGATCAGCAGCACCTATGGGAATGTTGCGACTGATGACTTCGGAGGGGGCGCGACTTCATGGGCTGGTGCAACTGTTATTGAGAATTACCCCGGCGAAACGGTCACGATCACGGTTCCGACGATGAATTTTGACGAATCCATTGTCGCCAACTCGAAATACATCATCTTTCGTGGAGACAGCCGAGCGAATTTCATCTTCCAAGGGGCATCCGGCTCAAGCGTTGGCGGAGGATCGGGATTCCGTTTCGTTAATGGGGCCAACCACATCAGGCTGCAAAAGCTCACGGTTCGCAATTTCGGTCAGGATGGCGTGGGCGGGGGCAGCGGGACCTGTCCATCTGCCAAGCCCGACGCCATCGAACTTATCGACATCGAGATTAGCAACAACGGCGACAACACGAACCTTGAGCATGGGGTGTACTTCTCCTGCTCCGATAATTTGTTAGTTGAGAATAGCTCCATTCTCGCCAATGAAGCCTACGGGCTCCATATCTACAGCGCCACCACAGGCGGCAACACCAACGCCACGTTACGCAATAACTTCATCAGCGGGCGCAAGACCGGCGCGACAGGAACCGCCTATGGGATTGTGATTGCCTCAGGGAGCGGGAACAAAGCCTACAACAATATCATTGTGGGGCAGGGCTCTTACCCCGTCAAATTGACGGGGGGCGTGCAGTTGTGGGGGCCATCCGCGACATCTCCGCTGATTTACAACAATACCGTGTATGACGTGACGACCGGCGTTGAGGTCGCAGAAGCAGCGGTGTCCGCCGCCGAGATCAAGAACAACATCTTTGAAACCGTCACGACGCCTGTGAGTGATGCAGGGACCAGCACCGTACGTTCAAATAACTTTTGCGACAGCGCGGGCACTGGCTGCACGGTCACCGGCTCACCCTCGTTCACGAACGCCGCAACGGGGGACTTTACTTTGCAAAGTGGCAGCAATTGCCGCGATGCAGGGACGGACCTCAGCGCCACCCTCACCACCGATTACATCGGCACCTCCCGCCCCCAAAACGGCACGTTCGACATTGGAGCCTATGAATACCTCGTGAGCGCAGGCGGCGGCGGATCCACCGGCAATCTCGGCCGCTCCTCCAAAGGTCTCGGTCTCTTCTAGCCTTCCCCTCCTCCTCCAATTCCGCTACAATATCCCCACGCACCTTTCACTAAGGAGTTTTCTCCATGGCCAACGATCTTACAGGCAACCCCTGGGTTGTGGATACCGCTTCAGCCACCCCGATCACCACCGACGATGTCTTTCTCGACACCATCCGCTGGGTCGGCGCCACCACCGCGGGCCATCAAGCCATCGTCAAAGACAACAAAACTTCCCCCGACACCATTTACGAAGGACTCGCCAGTGGCGCGAACTTCATCGACGAGCGCAGTTTTGGCGCAGAATACGCCGGCCCTCGTCGAGTCGTAGGCGGGCTCGCGGTAACAACGCTGGGTAGCGGCAAACTCTATATCTATCTCGCATAAAGGCGCTGAGTGCGGCGGTTGGAAAGGTGAAGCCATGAAGCTCATGTTACCCCTGCTCGGGGCCTTGGCCATGATCGCATTCGGTGGGCCGGCGCAGGCTAACATGCCGAATTTGCCCCCAACGGCGACAATCTTGCTCGACTGTCCGTTTAGCAGCGTCGGCAATCCGATATGTAATGGGCAGGTAGGAAACATCTACAATGCCGGTTCGATTGTGAGTGACGGCTCGGCGCCGGAAAGTCCGCCGAATGTTTATCGTTACTTCAGAGGCGCGAACGCATTAAGCGGCGGAACACAGCTCGATTTCTACCACGCGAATGCGACAGAGGTATATGTCGGGCTGACGATTAAAACATCACCCATTTTTCGTGGTCTCGATTCTGGCTCGAATAAAATAGTGTTGCCTGGTAGTAATATCAGCAACTCTGTCCTCGGCTTGTCTGGGCAAAAAGGACCGCAAGGCGGGTCGGGGAGTTTTCAATTATATTGGAACGATCAGAATGGCGGCACCGTCAATAATTGCCACTACGCACAAAACTTTCTCAACGGCGGTGCGACGGCAAACGGCCCAACGGTCTATGGCGATTGCCCTGGCGGATTAAATTATTTCCCGAATGTCGGGAATGGTACATTTTCACTTGGCCAATGGCATTATATCGAATGGTGCGGAAAAGCCAGCTCAAGCCTGACCTCACGAGATGGTATCTATAAGTGGTTTCTTGACGGGAACATGATCGGCAACTATTCCAACGTCAACACTGGTTCTGCTTGGAATGCAACTTATATTACGCCGACATGGGATGGACAAGGGACTGTGTGGGGGGCTGATGCGTGGTATGACTTGGATCGCTGGGTTGTCGCTAGGCTACCCGTTGGCGCGTGTGCGGCGATGACGGGGGGCGGTGTCACACCCCCATCAATCGACAACCCCGCAGGAGCCCCTGGCCTCGTCTCCGGCTTCACCGCCACTGTGGGAGGCGTCCAGTGATTCACGCGCTGCTAGCGCTCGCACTCTGGCTCCTCGCCTCGCCATCCTTCGCGGCCGTCCAAAATTGCACCTTCGCCTGGAACGCCCGCACCGAGGCTGACCTCGCCGGCTATAAAATTCGCTGGGGCACCACCTCCGGTGTCTACCCCAACACCGTCACCCTCGGCGCCGTCACGACCACCACCTGCGCCGCGCTCGGCATGACCTCCGCCGGCACCTACTACGCCTCCATCGCCGCGTTCGACACCAGCAACCAAACCGGCACTTACTCCCCGCAAATTTCTGTCACCCTCGCCACCGCCGCCCCCGCACCCACCGCCCCCACCATCACCACGTTCTCACCAACCAGCGGCGCAGTCGGCACATCCGTCACGATCACCGGCACCAATTTCTCCTCCACCCTCGCCTCCAATACCGTCAAATTCAACGGCACCACCGCCACATTATCTAGTGGTACCACCACCCAACTCGTCGCGGTCGTCCCGTCCGCCTCGACCACCGGCAAAATTTCCGTCACCACCTCGGCCGGCACCGTCAACAGCTCCGGCGACTTCACCATCACCACCCCGCCCTCCTCCACCGTTTACGACTCCGCCGCAGATTTCTCCAACATTCAAGGCCCCGTCTGGTATTACCTCAACGGCGACGCCACCCAGATGGCCACCTACCTCGCCTCTTGCACCTCTACTCCTTCCGGCCCTTGCTGGCAAGGCGCCAACACTTACCTCACCATCTCTGCCACTGGTGCTCACCCTGGAGACACCGCATTCCCCACTACCATGAAATCTACCCGCCGTTGGATCTCCCCCGGCGCTGGGACAGTCTCCATCTCAGGCAGCTCCTCCGACGAAGTCGCCGCTGGTGGTGATGGCGTCCTCTTCACCGTCGTCCACAACTCCACCACCACCTACTACTCCCGCACCATCCCATCTGGCGGCGGTAATGAAACCTACTCCACCTCGACCTTTGTGGTGGCTGTCGGCGACACCATCGACTTCATCATCGACCCGCTCACCGGCGACTTCTGGGATGGCGCACTCTACACCGGAGTCATCTCATTCTCCGCCACCCCGCCCCCTCCCCCTCCACCGCCTGATCCTCCACCGCCTCCACCTCCGGCATTGTCTATTTCATCCCTCACAACGGCGACGCCCGCGTTTAACGTCGCCACGACCTCGACCGTTACCGTCACTATCTCCAACACCGCCACCACTGACACCTCTGTCATCATCTCCAGCGCCGATCCTGCAATCGTCGCCGCGCCCGTGAGTGTCACAATCCCAGCCAACTCTCGCTCCACCAACTTCACCGTCGAGGGCCTCGTCGCCGGCACCACCCAGCTCACCGCCACCCTCAGCACCTCCACCGCCCACATCATCCTCACCGTCTTACCCACCACCGCCCTCTCCCCCGTCACCCTCCTCTCCCCTGCCGACCGCTCAACATTGTCCTTTCTCGTCAAATTTGTTATCTTGCGATGGCGGGCGATGATTGGGGCAACTTCGTATGCGATTAAAGTCCATGACGATACCATCGACACTGAAAACGATAGCCCTGTCTGTACGGGATTTGCTGCGTGCAGCCTTGCTGCTACCGCCACCAGCTATTCATTCCGCCCTAAACCCGGCCACACCTACACCTGGACCGTCACCTGGACCGACTCAGGCGGCCACACCAGCGACCCCATCTCATGGACGTTTGCACAGGAGCCCAACTAACCCATGGCTGATATTCTCGATGTGACAGTAATAATCAAAAGAAATGGTAGAGATGTGACCGGCTTCCCCTACCAAAAACGCATGGTGGTCGATGAACTCCAGCAATTCAGCTACGAGAAAGCCACTGGTGGAGGGTACGAAACTCTTCCCACGACACAAATCGCAACCCTGCAAGCTCTGGCACTCGTCGCTGACCAGGCTCTCACCATCCGATTGGATGGTCAGAGTGACGCAGGAATTGTACTCTCGGCGGGCGGGTTACTACTGGTGCTTGACGCGACCCTTGACGCCTCCTCCACTACCAATGCCACCCTCGACAATAGTTCAGGCTCACCCGCCAATATCACCGGTCTAGGAGCTGGTACATGATCGCTCGTCCACTCCACGCACTGGCCACCGTACTGCTCGTCGGCTTACTCGTCATGCTTGCCCCCATGTACGCGCAGGCTGACACTCACCAGACGGTGCCCAGTGCTAATTTCTCCTTCATGAGTGACCTCCAAAACTTCCTTCGCGTCGAGGATGCGAATCGTTATGCGGATCTTACTTCGAGTCTCGTTGTCTCTGGTGGCCTTCACAGTACTGCGGCTGGTCTCGTCGGCTCTCCGTCTGCACTTGTTGCCTATCTTGGCGGCTACTACACAACCGAATCCGGTACTATTACCTACCCAGACGCTTCTACTTGCCACGTCATCGCTCACAAAGACACGACTGCCAATCAAGGCAGCTATACTCGCGTTGCCGGTACGCACTACCTCATCAATTGTGCTTCCTCAATCCCTCCCGCGATTCCCGACGTCAACAGCGTCCTTCTCATGACCGTCACGACCAGCGGCGGCGCAATCACGGCTGTTGCTGATCTTCGCCCTGTCGGCAGTCTTATTGGACTCCACGCCTGCCGACATGCCACCCTCGACGATGCGCTCGCTGAACTCGGCACGGCAACCACCCCACTCGTGGTCGGCTGTCGCCTTCGTGTGCTCGCCAACGCCTCCATTCCAGCCACCACGACCCTCATTATTACCAATGCCGGTCTTATTTGCCCTGATAGTGGTACTACGACCACCATTAATGCCTTCATCGAATCTGCTTCTAGGCAAATTTTCTGTACCGGCTCTGGAACTATTCTCATTGCCGGTAGTCGTAATCTGTCGGTGTATCCTGAATGGTGGGGCGGCAATCCAAACGATGTCGCAATCAACAATATCCCACTGCAAGCCGCTGTAACTGCGATAGCCAGTGGTGGCGGTACAATTCGATTCGCCTGCGGAAGCTATCATTTCTCTGCGAACATCGTTATCCCATCGTTTATTAGTCTGCGCGGTGTTGGGATGCAATGTACGAAACTCATCAACGACGGTACCACTGATTTGCTCACATTTACTGATTCGACCACCGCCAATAAAGAACTCCGTTTTGGTGGTGTCTTTGATATGAGTATTCAAGGTAATCCTACTTCCGGTCACGGTATTGTCGTCGAAAATCCATACCATTTCTCTGTTGATCTTGTCCGCATCACTGATCACGGCGGGATCGGTATCACTTTTGATTCCCATGTCAATGGTTCTACCTACGGCCAAAACATGTTTGTGACTCGCTCATTTATTCTGCACAATCTCGGTGGAGGCATTCGTTTAAGTGGGAGTGGCAACCTCGCTGTCATTGATAAATCTTCCATCAACCAAAATGGTTTCTACGGCGTATACGCAGACCGCCATAAGCAATTGGTTGTGCGTGATGTGGAGTTTGCCAACTACTACTACGGCGCCTCCCTCTCTGGCCATCAAGCGATCCCTGTCGTCATCAATGGCGGGTCGGCGATTTCTATTCTCAACAACTCATTTGAAGAAAACGCCGGCAACGGCTCGACCGCAAATACCCACATCCGCACAGGTTGGGATGGCGACGCCCAAATCGCCACACTCAACGACACCCAACGCCTTACCATCTCCTACAACGACTTCAAATCCACCTCAGGCGTCCACGAAGGCGCCCTCAACCATATCACCCTCGACCGCGCGCAAGGGGTGGAGATTGTCGAAAACTTTTTTGAGAAAGAAGTCGGGTATGGCTATACCGTCAACGGTATCTCACTAGGCACAGACATGCTCACGAATGGGGGATTGCTCTTGCGCTCAAATAAATGGGACACATTAGACGCAAAATTCGTGGGTGTCTCTCGTCCCTATCTCTTTGATGATGTCTACCTCGATTCGGCAAGCCTCAGTGCGCCGTCCGCTCGTGGCGCACACTGCACAGATTATACTCAAATTATCCAATGGCAGCGGTATGATATTGACACCTTCGATGTCTTTCAACTTCTTTGTGATGGGTCGCTGATTCGTGGACTCGGTGCGGCCGCACCAACGGTGAAATTCCTCATCGGGGCGGGTTCGCCTGAGGGGTCGATTACCGCCGGAAAAGGATCACTGTATCAACGCACTGACGGCGGCGCCAATACCTCGCTCTATGTCAAAGAATCCGGCACCGGGAATACAGGATGGGTAGCAAAATGACGCGGATTGTCTTGTTGTGTCTCATCGCGGTTTTGACGTACACCACTCGCGCGTACTCGATCGACCAAACCCACTCCACTCTCCCCCAACAAAATTCCTCGTTTATCACCGATCTCTCTCTCTTCCTCCAACGCGAGGATGCCCAACGCTATATCGAACAATTCACCGGGATGGTGGTGAGTGGCGGAACGGATGTGACAGGTGGGACGTTATCGCACACTCCCACCTCCCTCACCGCCTACCCTGGTGGCTACTACATCACCGAAACCGGGAGTGTCACCTATGTTAGCAATTCTACGTGCTATCTTATCGCGCACCGCCTCACCACCGGCAACCTGGGCACATTCCAACGCCAATCCGGCACCCACTACCTCACTGATTGTACGAGTCCATCGAAACCAGCTTTACCGTCAGACTCCATTTGGCTGGCGTCCGTGGTTACCAATGGAAGTTCTGTCACCGCCTACACCGACCTTCGCACCCGCGTCCCCTATGCCGGCAGCTACCCCTACGCCGAACTCCCAGCCGCTAGTATGCGTGGCCGTCTCGCTCTCGTCACTGATGTCAACAGCGGCACGCTTTACTGGGACACAGGAGTAGCGTGGCGCCAAATTACCCTCAACCCGATGACCTTCGCGGGCGACTTGATCGTCGGCGGAAGCTCTGGCACCCCTGCCCGTCTCGCGCTCGGCACCGCCAATCAAGTCCTCGGGGTCAACTCCGGCGCGACCGCCCACGAATACAAATCCCTCACCGCCGGCGATGGGATCTCCATTGCCAGCTCCACCGGCGCCGTCACGTTCACGGCCACCGCCACGTCCCCCGCGGGCTCTATCCTTTTGTGGCCTGGTGACGCTGCCCCCTCCGGCTGGTTCCTGTGCAACGCCACCGCCTACGTCGCCTCCACCTACCCCAGCCTCGCCGCAGTCCTCATCCCCAAAGCGAGCGTGTATGGTAGGGGGACAGCCGTAGGGACATTTACTGTCGATACATCGACTGATGTCGTGACGAGCGCCTCCCACGGCCTCTCAGACGGCGCCATCGTCCACGTCGCCTCAACCACGACGCTCCCAACCGGCCTGTCCGCCAACACGATCTACTACGTCACCTCCGCCACCAGCTCAACCTTCAAACTCTCCCTCACCAGCGGCGGATCCGCAATCGACCTAACCACCACCGGCTCCGGCACCCACTCCGTCTACAACCAAATCCAAGTCCCCGACTTCCGCGGCGTGTTCCCAATGGGCGCAGGCACCGGCTCGTTCACCTTCAACTTCGCGACCACCGACATCAACACCGGCACCG
>CALMES010000165.1 GCA_937863435.1 uncultured Candidatus Peregrinibacteria bacterium | reverse complement strand
GACGCTGTGTCTGTGCCTGGCAGGATCAGCACAAACTCTTCACCACCATAACGGGCGAAAAAGTCATAGTTCCTGCTCATGTACAGAACCTTAAGCGGCAAGCGAATTAATAATACCGTCTAACGTGTTGTTTTGCTTGGATTTTCTCTGCCTACTCTTTTTGCCGTTTTTGGATAAATACACCATTGCCCACTCCAACTTCTCTGTTATTTCCTGCCACGCACCATGGATGATGCTCGCCAATATCGGCATTAACCAAAGCGCGCTGTTTTTGGCAATCTTCAGCATCGATAACTCCGCGCTGCCAATCAGCGTCAGCGCCAGCCGACGTTTGACCAGCAAGGCCAGCAAACTAGCCCAGATCAAGCCTTCCGCTATCGCTTTTTGTCGTGTCGCGAACGCCTTCAACCGGTTATGTGATTTCAGCTCTTTGAACAACAGTTCGATCTGCCAACGGCAACGATACAATGCCATCACCTTCTCGGCTGGCCATCGCTCACGCGGAAGATTGGTCATCCATATACAGAACCGTTTTTCCTCTGCAAACCAACGTCTTATGAGTCGATATTTATACTTTCCCGAACTCACATCCAGATCCAGAACCTCGGCTCTGCAGCTTCTCCGATCGATATCCTTGAGCTTTTTTCCGAGTAACTTGGGCATTTCCCTGCCGTCCTGTCGGTAAGCTGCCTGTACTTTGGGATTGAGATTTTGACTCCCTCTGACCAGATAGCTTCCTTTGGCTTTGGTCACATCAGCAAAGTACTCGCGGCTGATGTAACCGGCATCCGCCAATAACAGTTTGTTATTTAACGAATTTGCGGCCGGAAGATGCTTGCGCTCCGATTCGGTATCCGCCGTGATACTCATCGATATCGGCGACTGGTCCAGCAAGGACATGGTCATATGACACTCTACCGCAGCGGGGCTGTGCTTATTGAATCGGCCCGGGAAATGTTCTGCCAATTGCGGATGTAACGCGAATGACGACCCGTCCTGCAGCAGTACCTGCTCAAAGCCTGCCAGTCCGTGGGCGTCCGGTAGACACTCCTTGAGGCGTAAGGCGATGGCTCGTTCAACCAGTGCGCGCATGAACAAGGGAAAACCCTGCTTGCGTAACTGGTTGTGAAAGGGTTTATACGCTATTTGGTCAGTATCATGGAGCTGCAACGCATTGAAATGGCGATGCAAACCAGCAATACCATCCACCTTGTCGCAACCAAGCCCTGAGAGCAGAGCCGGGAGTAGTCTCGCAGGCTGGATATCCCGGAGTCGCTGACAAAAACCGGTAAATTTACCGATCCGGTTGAGTTCAGAAGAGCTAAGAAGTTGCTTGAGGTACTGGGTTGCATTGATAATAGTCATGGCTTCGGGCGTGTCGGTTTTTTTTTGCGATTAAATCAGATCACAAACGAAGCCTTTTTTCTATCTATTTCAATTGGTTGTAGCTAAAGATCCTGTACATGACGCAGCTCTTACGACCGCGACAGTCGCCAATCTACCATTCATATGGTCAGTGC
>CALMES010000164.1 GCA_937863435.1 uncultured Candidatus Peregrinibacteria bacterium | reverse complement strand
ATGTTCGGGACGCGAACGGAGCCGATCCTTGAAGAACGGCAGGTTCCGCAGCCTGGGACCGGCGGCCCGATCTGCCCGCAGTGCCGGCAGTCTGAATCGATGGGAGGGATCTGCCCGCAGTGCGGAATACCGATGATAGAGCAGCCGCCAACGATGCTCTCCGTCCCTCATCAGGTTGGCGAGCAGACCTACGCCAACAGCGGGCCGATCCTGAAGATCTGCACCGGTATGGAGGTCACGGTCCCGTTCGATGCGAAGGAACTGAACGACTGCCCATATCTGGTGTACGAGTACGACGAGCATCCTGGTGTGCTGCTGCAACTCTACGGACAGAAACTTCGGCAGTATGTCGACCCGAACACGGGCGCCGTGCTGCAGGGCGACACGGTTCAGCAGCAGCAAGGGTCCATCACCCGGGCGCAGGCCGCATCGCTGTCTGGGATGACCAGGCAGGGGCAGAAGACACGCTGGCCGCACGCGCGGGTGTGGTTTATGCCGCCGATGTACGAGATGTTCCAGTCGGAGGAGAAGCGTCAGTACCTGCGGGAAAATTTCCCGAAGGGCGTCCGGATCTCCCGCGTGGCCGGCAAGGTTGTCGCGATGGACGAAGAGGCGCTGACGGATGTCTGGACAGCCGTGAAGGTCGAGCCGTCGGATTTTCTCTATAACGATCCGTTCTGCTGGGGGATTCTCGGACAGCAGGACCTGACGAACGATTTCTACAATCTCCTGTTTGCTCTGTCTGAGCGGAAGCTGCCCATGACGATTGTCCACGCTGGCTGGCTGGACATGCAGGCGCTGGCGAATAAAGGGACGCTACCCGTCGAGGTGATTGAAGCGATGCCCGCGGCCGGCCAGCGGCTTCAGGACGGGTTTGCCACGATCTCCACGCCGAACGGGGCGCTGCAGGAGTACCTGCCGCTGCTGGAGAAGGTAAACGAGACCGTCCAGCAGCATACTGGGTTGACGCCTCCGGTATTCGGCGCCAATGAAAAGGACCCCACGGCCGAGGGCGCCCGGCTGCGGATCCAACAGGCCCTGATGCAGAACGCGCCGATCGGCGAGTTGCACGCGCAGGCCTATGTTGAGTTGGTGACAAAGTGCGTCCATCTGGTTTCTGAGCATGGGGAAGGCCTCCCGATGATCGAGACTCCGGACGGACCAGTCCCGATGTTCGACGTCGAGAAGTTGAAGGGCGGCCGGTTCAAGTTTGAGGCTGAAGTCGGCGTTCCGATGTCATGGGCCGAGAAGACGGACATGCTGGGCTCGATCATCAAGCAGAATCCGGAAGTCGCTGCGGCGATGGATCTGGACAAGCCCTACAACGCAGGCGCTGTCCGTGACTACCTGCTCCCCGGCATGAACGATCTGAAGGTAGCTAACGAGAATTACCAGAAGGCCGTCAATGACCGCATCCAGAAGCTACTGAAGGGCGCTCCAGTGATGGGGCCAGACGGCAGCATGACGCCTTCGATCCCGGTTCAGCAGTTCGTCGACAACAACGCAGTATTCGCTTCTCTTATACAGCAGTGGTGCAATGATGACTCAGGCATCAAGGCTGCCGAGGATAATCCTCAGGGTTTCGCCAATGTCGTAGCGCACGGCATGGCTCAACTGGCAGCGGCGCAGCCGCCGATGCCGCCGCCCGAGAATAGCCCCGCGGGGGGCGATGCAAACGCACCAGCCCCCGCGATACAGTAGGAACCATATATGGAAGAAACCATTACCGTTGATGCTCCAGTAACCGAAACGCAAGTCGAGGAATCCCAGGCAGTCGACAACCCGGTAGTCGATACGACTACCGCCGCGGAAGACACCACCGCCACCACAGCCGCCACCGCCGAAGGCGAACAGCCGGTGGAGGAGACTCCCGACCCGTTTGAGGATCTGCAGCCCGACGGCGTGGACGGGCGACGGTATTTCTGCACGAAGACGAAGTGGGACCG
>CALMES010000163.1 GCA_937863435.1 uncultured Candidatus Peregrinibacteria bacterium | reverse complement strand
TAGCAGTTGGATTACCCAAATTTAACATTTTCCTGATAATTACGTACAGTAGTCATGCGGATAGTGTTAGCGGTGATGATTTTAAGTTCCTGCATGCCCTACAAGAAGCGGCAGATACTTTATTACCTTTGGCAGAAAGACCCCTATAGCTATGAGCAGAAACCAGTTGACCGTTATCCTGATCGGAATTATTCTGATCCTGTCTTTTGCGCTTGGGCTGACCTATCGTTCCGGCCTTAAATGGAAGGTTGAAGCCGACAGAAACCGAGTTAACGTTGCGGCTCTTACGGCTCAGAAAGGCAAGGACGCGATTGTTCAGCAGCTTACCAGATCGGAACTGGATAAACGATACGGCAAAATAATTGACAGCCTGAACTACCGGATTAAGCGGGTAGCAGGGTTGGCTACTGTTAGGATAGAAAAGGAAGTTCGTTACCGTGACAGATGGCGCGATACTACCCTGACCGAGCATGACACCATCCGTCTTGGCCGGTTCATCAATATCGTCGATTCCTGCCTGAACATTACCGTTACCGATCGCATCGACACGGCAGACGTTGCCGTTAAGGTCGACATCACCGCTCATGCTATTGTGTATCGCGGTGAGCGCATCCATCCCTGGTACAAGTTCTGGCGTACTGAGCGGATTCCGAAAGTTGCCGTTCATAGTTCGTGCGGATCGGTGGTGGTGGAAAGTGTTGAGGTTGTGAAGTGATCACATCCCACTATAATACCTTTTATGCTCATACGCCTCATCCGGATCAGGTCCAATATCGAGCATATCTTCCTCAATAGCATGGGCAATGACCTCATCGTATCCAAAATAATCAGTTACGTCCGTGCCATCCTCAGTATCAACGATCTGATCTATGTCGTATTCACCATGCCGATCTGCCGTGTACGACACATCTAAGATAAGCATTTCCTTTGGCCTGTACTGGTCGGTTCCAGGCACTCTCTTAACGATCATCACTGCCCGATTTTAGTAGTTGCAATCTCGTAGCACCCCAGAGCAAATAGAAGCATCAGGGCTGACCAGTTTATCACAGGCGGCAAGAATGCCATGATAATGCCGCAGATCGCAAGTAACGATACGATGCGGGCAGCTTTGAATAGGTTTGTCTTGTTCATTGTGTTTAGAATAGTTGATTATGCTTTTCTGTGATTACTCCACCTTTTCCGAGCGTCTTTACAAATGGAAGGGGGAAATGCTTTTCGTTTGCCATGCGATAGAAACTTGAAACACTGTGCGATGAAAAGCGATATTTAACGCCGTTTGCGTCTGTAAAGTAAATAGATAAGCCGTGAGCATCTGAATAGCCTGAAAATGAAATTGCAACGCCTGATTCTGCGGCTTGTCTTTCGATCTCTTGTTTCTGGCTATCGTAATTAGTCTTCATGGCTCTGTGTTTTGGTTCAGCAAACATATAACTAATTATTATACCACCAACATCCGCCCCTACTTTTTCCTCGTCATTTTCTTTAACTCATTGATTTTCAGCACAATAATTTTATCAATGGCCGCACTAAGCAGGTTATATGTATATGTACTCATACCTTTATCACCGGATTCGTACATGCTGATATTAGGAACGGCTATCCCTGTCATTTCTGAAAGTTCGCGCTGGGTTAGTTTCGATGCTTTGCGCTTGTCTCTAAGCATTCTACCTAAGTCTGTCATGATGGTTTAGATTTGTTTCTGCAAAAATAGTAAAAATTTGTTTGCATATAACAAAAAGTTATATATTTGCCCTGAACTTTTAATCCAAACAACTATGACAAACTTACATTTCTTCAAGCGGCCAGGTCGGCCCGTTTATATTATGATTGATGCGAATCCTGAGCGTCCGTACATGACCACAATAACAGCAAAGGACGGATATAATTCAGTCGCTCATTGCGATGACGGCGCGCACGTTAAACGGATGCTTCAGTCCACTACGGACGGTCGCGATATTGAAGTTATCAGCTTCGATGAATATTTCCGGATAGCCGCGAACGTGGATGCGGTGGCCAATAACAATTACACTGAACTTTTTAATCTTTACTTTGACTTATGAGCGCGATCAATTCAATGGCCGATTTTGAAAAAGCCGCAGTAAAAGCCGTAAATGACGCAGGCATCGAACTGGAAGATAATGACAGCGCATTGCACGTTGGTATCGTTAAGTTCATTGATGATAGGGCAACGTTTAGATTATCATTTACCGATTCAAACGGTATTGACTATAACGGTACTGGAACCACTCCGGAACTTGCAATTCAAAACGCGATTAAACAGCACGCATCAACTGACATTAAAATCTGAAAATAATGGAAACATTAACACACTGGCGCAAGGTCAGAAATCCTGATTATCTCGGATCATACGCGATGCCTCCGGACGGATCGGAAATAATATTAACGATCAACAAGGCCCAGAAGGAATCAGTTGCCGGAACGGACGGAAAGAAAGAGGACTGTCTTGTCATTCATTTTGCCGAGCCAGGATGGAAGCCGATGATACTAAACAGCACTAACGCAAAGGTCATTCAGAAACTTGCAGGAACGCCATACATCGAAAGGTGGGGCGGCGTGAAGGTTCAGATTTATACCGCCAAAGTCAAGGCGTTCGGCGACGTTCACGATGCACTCCGGATCAGGACGTTTGTAACTGAATCGAAACCGGCGAACCAGGTTCCGATCAATCCGGAAAAGATCATTGATGCCTGTCTGAACATAGAAGGCTCTGAATCGCTCGAACAGTTGAGGTTGATTTATAACGGACTGCCGCAGGAAATCAAAGATCATCCGGAAGTAATTGCTGCGGGCGCGAAAAGGAAAGGAGAGTTGAAATGACCAAATTTAAAGATGGCGCAACTCCGCAAGATTTGTATAACATGGGGCTGTTTGAAAATAAAGTGTTTCAAACAGAACGGCAATACGGAGGCGTTGATTATACTATGGTAAAACGTGTTCCGGGAGGATGGATCATTCATAGCCGTGATGGAGAAGATGTTCTGTGTTCATTTGTTCCATTTAACAACGAATTTCAACTGATATGATCATCCACTACTGCGAGCAGGGCAGCCCGGAATGGCACGACCTGAGAATAGGCAAAATAACCGGATCAGGAGCGGATCGATGCGTTAAGGCTAAATGGCTCGACTATGCCGATCAGTTAGCAGCCGAACGATTAACCGGACAATCCGATATTGATGACGGCGGCTTTGAGTCGTTCGATATGTTACGGGGCAAGGAATTAGAACCGATTGCCAGGGCCGAATATGCCCGGCGCGTTCAGGCCGAGATTGAAGTATTCGGATTCGTCCAACCGGACGATATGCCATACTTCGGTATGTCTCCGGACGGTATATACAAAGACGGAACTGGTGCAATCGAGATCAAATCACCGCGCAGGAAAAAGCATATTCAATACATCCGGCACGATAAGATACCGACTGAACATCTCGGGCAGATTATTTCGATATTTATCTGTTCTGAATCAATCCAGTTCGTTGACTTCATTTCGTATTGCCCTGATTTACCACAATGGCCTATGTGGGTCAAACGATTGAAACGGGATGATGCAGCCGGGCTGATTGAAGAACACCGAACCGGAATAATCAAAACCAACAAAGCCGCAGATAAGTTAGTAGAGCGGATAAAACAAGGTAATCAATTTTAACCATGTTCAAACATCGCCAGTTAATCGAACGGGTCGGCATTGATCGGCTCAAAACAGTCAGCAACTTCAAGCCGCACAGGTTTCATTCGTACAAAGACGGCAAGATAAAACTTGTCGGGTCTGATCGGCTCTATTGCCCGAAAGACTGGCAGGCGTATTTACCTGAAATTCAAACAAATCAAATCAAAGCGAAATGGAAGTCCCAAAACGATCAAGTAACGTTCACAACCTGTCAATGATCCGAAAATACGAGCCTTATAAGTATGAGCGCCTGGGTAGGGCAATCGAGCAATTCGTTTGCATGGGTTTGAAAGGAAGGTATAACACTCGAATAAAAAAAGCGGCACATAAACATAATGTAACGGTTGCCCTGCTCAAACATGCGCTCGAAAAGTATTATGGTTACTTTGAAAGGCCAATTAATGTTTCATTCTTTCCGCACCCATCCGGCCAGGTAGTAGTCGAAACTTATCATGGTGCAAAGTTTGAATAATTATTAAGCATTACAGCATTTTTATCTACTTTAGCAACGATGTGGCAGCATCAGTAATAACATTATTTAAGCGGCATAGGCGTAGGGACTGCCATCCCGAAACCTGAGCCGCTTTCCTTTTATGCAACTAAGAGATTACCAGGAGCGGTTCGTAAACAATATCGCGATAGAATTAACTAAGCATAGAAAAGTAGTTGCGCAACTTGCAACAGGTGGAGGTAAGACTATATGCTTTTCTGCAATTTGCGATAGGTACATAAAAAAATCTGGGAAGTCTGTTCTGATATTGGTACACAGGAAGGAATTGCTAAAACAGGCGGTTCATTCGATATGGAAAGCAAATGAAATTTATGCTCAGGCGGTAATTGCCGGAATGAAAGTAATACCTACAGCGCCTGTTTATGTGGCAATGGTTGAAACAGCCTATAAGCGTTTGGATAAGTTTCAAAATATCGGACTGGTCATAATAGATGAGTGCCATCTTGGAAACTTTACAAAGGTCATAGATTACTTTACCAATCAATACATCATAGGTTTCACGGCAACGCCATTATCATCTAAAAAAGATAAGCCGCTGAAAAATTATTTTGATTCAATAGTCTGCGGGATTGATATACCTCAACTTATCGAATCAGAACATCTCTGCCGGGAGATATGTTACGGAGCCGCTGAAATTGTAAATAGAGCTGAATTAAAAATGCGCATGGGCGAATTTGATGAGCAGCAAATGGCCATTCAGTTTAGTAATCCGAAATATATTCAATCAACAGTTAATGCTTATCGTCAGCATTCGGAACACCGAAAAACCATCGTTTTTAACTGTAACGTGGAGCATTCAAAACTTGTCACTGAAGCATTCATAAAAGCCGGGTATAATTGCAAACATTTAGACGCGGAAAGCAACGACAGAGATAAGATATTAGAATGGTTTGCGCAAACTCCGGAAGCAATACTTTGTAATGTCGGAATTGCTACAACAGGATTCGATCAGCCGGATATTGAAACTGTTATTGTAAACAAGGCCACTACATCAATGCCGTTGTGGTTGCAAATGTGCGGCAGAGGCGGCAGACCTCATCCGGTCAAGTTGGCATTCACGATTATCGATCTTGGAGGCAATACCGTTACGCATGGATTCTGGTCAAGTCCGCGCGATTGGTTTGATATTTTCTATAACCCCCCGAAAAAAGGTAATGGAGTTGCGCCTGTTAAGGACTGCCCGAAATGCGAAGCTTTAGTTCATGCGCGATGTATGGAATGCCCTGAGTGTGGTTATGAATTTCCTAAGCCGGAGGTATCGGAGGACGAACACATTCAGGAGTTCATGGTATTGTCAAAGGAATTGGATGTAATGGAATTGATAGAAAGAAATACACAATACAAAGAGTATTATTCATTTTACTTAATTTCCCGCGAACTTGCAAAACAGGCACAAAATACGATACCAAAAATGACCGATGAAAACTTTGATTTCCTTCTAAACCGAAACATTGAACTTGGGCGTGTTTGGTGTAAGGCCGCAAAAAAGCGATATACTCAATGGCATACCGATCAAATCACAATAACACTTCAAAACGAAATTTCTAAACTCTTTCCAAAATGGGCGAAAAAATCCTCATCAGTAGCTATTCAAGTGTAATTGATAAACAAGATCGTGATATTGAACTTCACGATTTTTTAAGAGGTGTTAAAAACGGTCAATGGCAAGACCAGGTTCTTTACATCCGAACTATAAAAGATAAAAAGGCGCGAT
This sequence comes from uncultured Candidatus Peregrinibacteria bacterium, assembly GCA_937863435.1. Taxonomy (GTDB): domain Bacteria; phylum Patescibacteriota; class Gracilibacteria; order Peribacterales; family Peribacteraceae; genus JAGOTD01. The sequence goes on along the minus strand of CALMES010000163.1, from coordinate 2,261 downwards.
CAGCGGAAAAGCAAAAATGCCCCCTGGTAACAGTTTCCGGATCGTTTACCGAAAGAAAGGATGCAGCAATAAGAAAGCATTCAGGATTTATTGCCATTGATATTGATAACATAGAAAATGCTGAAACGGTTAAGGATATTATCAAGTCTGATCCATACGTTTACGCGGCGTTTGTTTCAATATCCGGTAATGGCTTATGCCTACTGATTAGGATTGATGGAACAAGACACGCAGACGCATTCGAGGGAATAGCAACTTATCTGTATGATTCGTATCAACTGATCGTTGATCAGTCAGGAAAGAACGTGAGCCGCGCAAGGTTTATCAGTTATGATCCTGATTTATACATAAACGAAAAAGCGCAGCAGTTTAAGAAGTATCCGAAAAAAGAAAAGGCGCAAAAGGTTATCCGTGTCGTGTTTGTTTCTTCGGATTTTGATGCGATGATAAAGCAAATGTATGATCGTGGCGTTAATATCTGCGAGAATTATTCTGATTGGGTATCAACTGCGTATGCATTGATTTCGCAGTTCGGAGGCAATGGGCGCGAATATTTTCACACCCTCAGCTCCATATCATCCAAATACAACTCGGCAGATACCGATAGGCAATTTGATTCATGCCTTAGAAATTCTCAATCTGATAAAGCGAAAAAAGCCACGATTGCATCAATTTATTTCCATGCCAAACAAGCCGGGATTGAAACGTATAGCAAAAAAACAAAAGAGATCATTCGGTCGGCATCGTCGCAGAAACGCGCGGGGGTTGGTGCTGATCAGATAGAAAGGAGCCTACATGAATTTGGCGGAATATCCCCAGAAGATAGTCGTGAAATTATCAACCAGGTACTTGCAAAAGAAATCAAGCATAAATCTGATAATATCATTGATGATGTAGTTGCTTTTTTAAAACCATACAAGCTGCGAAAGAACCTCATCACAAGGGCGGTTGAATTAAACGGCAAACCAATAGACGATAGCGACATCAACAGTTTGTTCTTGGATTGCAAGATTGCATTCGATACCGTGACAAAGGATCTGATCTGCTCAATACTTTTCAGCAACCGGATAGAATCATATAATCCGATCCATCAATTTTTTAGAGGCCGTCAGATTGTTAATGATGAGTGTCCAAATATTAGCTTGCTGATTTCTTCGATCATGACCGACACGCCGAACGCGGACAAATGGATATTAAAATGGCTTGTTTCGGTAGTCGCCTCTGCATACGGTAAACATTCACCCCTCGTGTTGGTGCTATCCGGAGAAGTTCAGGGAACGGGTAAAACGCATTGGTTTAGATACCTATTGCCTCAGCAGCTTCAATCTTTATTTGCAGAATCTAAAATGGACGCCGGGAAAGATGACGAAATACTGATGACAAAGAAATGGATCATTCTCGATGACGAATACGGAGGCAAGTCCAAACGGGAAGAAAAAAGGCTGAAAGAGATCACTTCAAAACAATGGATAAACGTCAGAGAGCCATACGGACGCGTTTCAGTCGATTTAAAGCGTTTAGCGGTCTTTTGTGGTACAAGTAACGAAACTCAGATATTAAACGATCCTACGGGCAACAGACGCATAATTCCGATACATATCATCGACATTGACCATCAGCATTACAATAATTGCGATAAGGAGCAGCTTTGGGTCGAAATTTATTCGATGTATAAGTCCGGATTTGATTACACTGTGCTGGCTGAGGAAATAAACCAGCTCAATGCAAACACCGAGGACTTCAAGCAATCAACACCGGAGGAGGAACTGATAGCCTGCAAATTAACGACCGAAGGATTTGCACCGGAATGGTTGAACATTACCCAGATCATTCAACACCTGATCGCAGACACCAAATACAACACGCTATCTAATACCCGCGTTGGGATAATCCTCAATAAACTCGGATTTGAACGCAAGCGGATAAAGCAGGGCAATACAGTAGTTACAGCATTTAAAGTCAACAAAATTTCAAATGGTCACCCTGCCCCATTCGCATGAGGTTGCACGTTGCACCCTGGTTGCATCCTGTAATTTAAAAGGGTGCAACCTATCAATCACTACTCTATCAAGCCTTATACTATATAGTTGCACCCTTATATTAAAATATGGTATTAAAGGGTATGGGTATATACGCACACACACATATACACACATATACGCACGCATTTTATATTTTTATTTTTTTTTATTTTGCACTATTGAAAAAATGCAAAAAAGAGTGCAAGTGTGCAACCAAATCGCTACAAACCTACATATATT
>CALMES010000162.1 GCA_937863435.1 uncultured Candidatus Peregrinibacteria bacterium | reverse complement strand
TCCAAAAGGACAACGATACGGGCTGCAAAATGGGGCAAAATACACTCCTGGCATAAGAGGCGCAACAGCCTGTCGATGAGATAATTTGCTCGTCACACTCAACGCTCCCATTGTCATGCCATGGTATCCTCCTTGGAAAGCAATCATGCCGTGTCTTCCAGTATTGATTCGCGCTAACTTTAGAGCTGTCTCAACTGCATCGGAACCTGTCGGACCACCGAAGTTTATCTTGTACTTTCCTTGCATGGTTTCCGGTAGCATTCCCAAAAACTTCTCCGTAAATTCTACTCGCGCCTTCGTGGGAAAGTCCACTGCCTGGAGCATGAGCCCCTCGCCTTGTTTTACCGCCTCCAAGATATCCAGATTGTTGTGCCCAAGATTCATAACGCCGCAACTGGAAAAGAAATCGACATATGAATTCCCATCAACATCAGTCACTATTGCTCCCTTGGCACGATCAAAAGCAAGTGGTATCCCTTTCGGATACGACACATTCCTCCCTTCAGTCAGAGACTGCCTCATCAATAAATCGCGGGATCCTACCCCGGGAACTTCCTGCGTCACTATCTTGGCTCTATCCGAAAGGTGGTACTCTTGAAACCGCATACACTACTTATAAATGGCAATAATCTGACGAAGAACCAGCTCATCTGGTTGAATATATTTTCCAGTAAAGTCAAACCAAACGGTCATAAAGTCTTCTCGATCCAATGTTCGAAGCGAGCCCGTCTCCGGGTCTTGGAGAGAAATTGATTCATCATCCAACCCAGTCACAACAGAATAATGTCCGTCAGAGACTGCGGAGTCATCATAATCCGTCCGACCCCGAGTAAACCAGTTCACGATAACCGGCACTCCTTTCTCAAGCCATGCTTCAACATCTTCAAATGTGCTCTCATTTTTAATCTCTACCGTGAATCCAAGTTGTTCTGCTGCCCGCTTCAGTCCTTGATCATCAGTCCCAAGATCTTCATCAGTACCACAAAGCTGAGCTAACTCCTGTTCGCTTTTTTCGACACCGTAGTAGGCAAGCACGATCTTAAGGGATGCTGGTCCACACATGCCAGCATTGAGAGTTTCTTGAAACGATTCCACTGGGAGCATCTTCTTCATATGCATTTCTTAAGAGATTATTATGGATACCAGTAAGAAAGCATCTTCGAATAGAGATTGGCCACGTCTTCTTTTGAAGATCCAACCAATATAAATCCAAATACAGGACGATTTCTATCAATGATAGACACGATCAATCCTCGCTTCTCGTTCTTTATAGGATAGAGAATATTTCTCATCCTGCCTAATACCTCGGAATCTTCA
>CALMES010000161.1 GCA_937863435.1 uncultured Candidatus Peregrinibacteria bacterium | reverse complement strand
CGAGCAGATGGCGCATCGCTGCCGGCATTGCAGACCACCGGCGGGCTGGACATCCGAGCAGATGGCGCATCGCTGCCGGCATTGCAGACCGTCACCGGCTGGCTGGACATCCGAGCAGATGGCGCATCGCTGCCGGCATTGCAGACCGTCACCGGCGGGCTGTACATCCGAGCAGATGGCGCATCGCTGCCGGCATTGCAGACCACCGGCGGGCTGGACATCCAAGCAGAGGGCGCATCCCTGCCGGCATTGGACAAGAGTATAAAAATTAATTATCGGCAGCCTGTCCCGATAGTCTGCCCAATTATTGGCGAGTTTGAGGCATGGAAAAAATGCGCAGATGGGGTGATTGTGCGGCTATTAGTCCCGGCGGATGCAAAAAGGAGTTCGGCAGAAACGCGAAAGTGTCGGGCGGATTATGTCAAAACACTTGAGGTAATCGGGGCCGATGTCGGCGTGAGTATACGTGACGGCGTTACAAAGTACCGAGCTGGGGAGATCACAAGAGCGCTGAAGTGGAATAAGTGCCGGTGGGTTGAATGTGGGGGTGGTATTCATTTCTTCATGACCCGTGAAGAGGCGGAGGCGTACTCATGACCGGCCTCGCTTGGCGCGCTGCGCAGATACCGGAGCAGATAGAGCAGGCTTTTGCTGAAGCTATCGACTCAGAAACAGGGGAGATAATAAACGACACAGCACTTGCCAAGGTCGAAGCGCTGGCGGCTCAGAAGGTAGTCGCGGCAAGTGATCTTGCGCTATTCGTGAAGGAATGCGACACTATAGCCATCGCGCATCTTGATTCTGTAATCGGTGAGTTACAGAAGAAGCGGCAGCGCATTGCACACGCTCAAGAGGTAGCATATGCTGTACTTGAAAAGATAGTGCAGCCGGGCGAAAAGATTGATTCAGACTTTGTGTCTGTATCATGGAGAAAATCGCCGCCATCTGTTAAGGTAGAAGGGCCGGCCGATTTGTTGCCGCCAGAATTCCAACGGGTAATCCCCGCGACAGTAGAGGCGGACAAAAAGAAAATCAAAGCGGCACTACAGGCCGGGCAAGAGGTTCCGGGGTGTAAGATTGTGCAGGGCATGACTCTGCAAGTGAGGTAGCATGAACGCAGTACTTGAAAAGCCAAATGGCGCAGTAGAACACCGCGCAGAATGGGAGACACCGGAAAAGATCAAGCTTGTTAGGGAGATAGCGGCGAAACACTGCACAGATGCGGAGTTTCAAATGCTGGTTTATGTTGCGAAGCAGTATAACCTAAACCCGCTACTGAAAGAGGTGTTCGCGCAAAAATACAAGAACAAAAGAACAGGGGAATGGTCGCCCGCATCTATTATTGTAACCCGTGACGGCTTTGTCAGCATCGCGCATCAGACAGGGGATTTTGAAGCAATGCAATCCCGTGTTGAGGTCGTGCAGATGCCGATTAACCGCAACGGTGTTCAACGGGGTTGGCAGTATAAAGGCATATGCAGCATTTACAGGAAAGGTGCGGAACATCCTTTTGTGTTAGAGGCGTACGAGGACGAGTACAACTCAAATACGAACGTTTGGTCAGACAAGCCAAAGACCATGATTATGAAGGTGGCAGAGTCCCAAGGATTGCGCAAGGCGTTCAAGCTAAATGGGTTATATACTGAAGACGAGATGCCGCCGGCTGATGACCACGAAAAAACACCAGAGGGGCACAATCCCCCAGCACTTACCGAAGCGCAGGCAGCATGGGAGGCAGATGAAAGGCGAATTTATGCACTGACTGATGAACTGAAAGCTTTTTTCCGCTGGTATGTTGTAGGTGAAAAATGGGGCAAAAACGAATGGCGTGGCAAGATGCTCAAGATCATGACCGACAACCAAGACGACCCCGAAGCGCTGCTGTCATTCGCCCGTGATAATGGATGGCAGGGCACAGCCGAGCTTTCAGACGTAGCAAAAGACGACAAGATGCCGGGGGGACAGTGAGTAAGATTATACAAATCACGACAGGCGCGCTTTACGGTGGTGATGCATCTCACGTCTTGTACGCTCTGACGGATGACGGTCGAATATTTTGGCAGCGCTCAGATGCGTCAGAATGGAAAGAGAATGATCTGCCAAACATGGGAAATATACCGGCTGAAGAGGAGAACAGGCAGTGAGACATTACCAAACCTATAACCTCCGGTACGCTAATGGCGTGCGAGCCATGCGGCAGGCTGTCCGCAATTCCTATCAGGGGTTCTGTGTGATCTCAGGAATGCACAGAACAGATTCGGACGCAGAGATGTACGAGATCGACGCCGCGCACGTCCTGCCAGCGTCTACGTTTCCAGAGGTCTCCGAATGCATTCAGAACGGCCTACCCATCGTCCGCTATCGTCACTGCTCGCGGCTGCCGAGGCACGCTAACGGGTGCCTTGATCTGGTAAAAGTAAACGGACACATCAGAGATCGCAAGCCTATCGAGCGCTTCGAGTGGCTGCGGGATAACGTACAGGACGACTTTCGCGCACAGGTATTCGATCAGCTCCGCACCCTTGTAGTCGATGCCTCTTCATTCTCTGCTGTTATTTTAGCGAACCGGGACAGAATCTTGCGGATACTTGAGGATGTATGACATACGAATTTACAGCCAAATCTGTACCCGGCGGCATCGTATTTCTCGGCAGAGAGAAAGAGCGGCACGACCGGCTGATGTCTCAATTCAAAGGCGGTAAAGACGTCAAAGTCGTGTACAAACCAGCGCGGCGCACACGTACCCCTGACCAAAACTCACTTTACTGGAAGCGAAACCACGAGCTGAGCGTTGAGACCGGATACAGCAAAGAATGTCTGCATGAGTGCTTTATGCAGCAAGCCGGATATGGCAAGACCATCCGCACACGCACGGCGGCTCTTTTCTTCCGCGACTCATCGACCGAGCTGGACACAAAGCAATTTTCCCGGCTCATGGAGCTGCAAGACGATTTGGCGGCGTTCTTGAATGAAGACCGCGAACCCGACATGCACATAATTTTAACCACGGGAGATGCGACATAATGACGAGACATAATAAATCACTATTTTTTTCCCGAAAAAAAATGTCGCCCTTGACAAACATCGGCATGCAATTCGATATGGACACACGATGTGACATAACATCGGGACCGTTTCGCGGCGGTTTGCATAGTCTGAAGGGCAGAGAAAGCCAAAGCGGCTGCCCTCTTTCACGTCTGACCTTCAGCGGGCGTGGGAGCGCGAAGGGCACCGGCTTTGGCTTTTTTTGTGAGGTAAAATGCGCGACAGAATAGCACTTAGGGACAAACGGCAGGATGGGTGGTTCCGTATCGATAATGAGGTCTATGATTTGGGGTTATCCTGTGAGGCTATGGCAATGTATTGTGCGCTTGCACGTTATGCCAACAACAACACAGAATCGGCCTTTTTTTCTGGAAAATCGTTTAAAGAGCGCCATAAAATAGGGCACCAAAAATACAAAGCGGCAAGGCAAGAGCTAATCGATAACAATCTCATCAGATTGACAGGCGAACAGACAGAGTGCGGCGCACCGTTTTATGAACTTCTAAATGTGAAAGGGTGTTCTGCAGCAGAACAGGGGGGTGTTTCGACTCAGAATAGGGGGTGTTTCGCAGCAGAACAGGGGGGTGTTTCGCCTCAGAACACAAACAACACTAACATAACAACACTGAATAACAAGACTGAAAAAACACACACACCGCGCGCGGACAACCCGATAACGACAGCCGCCCCGCCGGACCAATACGACCTCACACCACTTGCTGAACCATTTCTTGAATACTCCAAGCATGTGAGACCTGTAAACCTTGCGACGTTTGACTACTCGGTGAGGGTGGCACTCACGAAAACAAGCATCCAAGACCTTGGCGACGCCATCAGGCAGGTGGCAGAGAAACGCAAGGCGAACCCTGACGACCCTGAGCGGTATTACATCCGCATGTCGAACCTGCTAAACTCACCGGAAAAAATACTCGAATACGCGGCCGAGTTCAGAAAGTCAAACGCCGGCGGATGGGCAGAAGACAGCGAGCACAACGCCAAGAAAGTCGCACGCATGCTGAAGCACTCAGTACCTATACCGGACGAGGCGAAACGTCATATTCCGAGAGCAGAAAAACTATTGGAGGCGAGGGCGGTATGAACAACGAAGCAGTACAAGCAAAGCTTGCAGACTTAGAGAGACAAATCAAAGAGTTGAAAGAGCAATTGGCGGCGCAATGGTGGGTGCCGTCGCACGGCGAAAACTATTTATTCGTCAACATTCGCGGCGACATTGAGCGCACCGTAAATTACGGAGACCTGGCCGACAAAGCCCAAATCGAGCTCGGCAACACCTACCCCGACACCCCAGAAGGCCGCGCCGCTGCCGAGCATGCCGCTTTTCTTATTGGCTTTCGGGCAAGATGGAGGCGCAGCGCGGATGTGGCGCCGGGCGAATACGGTCACATTCCGTACATTAACCAGAACGGAATTTTTGCAACTTCATCATGGGCCTCAGTTTTTGGCCTTCCCAAATGGAGCACAGAGGAAAAATGCCGCGCCTTTGTAGACAGTGAGGGCGGGCCGGAGAGGTTCGCGGAGATATTGGAAAGGGGGATTTTGTGAACTTCGACGGGTATGAATATTTGACAATCTACGACACATCAGACAATGCCACACAAGTCAGTTTTCGCTGTCAATGCACAACAGGGTACAAATGCCAACAGCATCAGCATCTGCCTCATTGTGAATGTACAACAGGGCGCGAGTGCGGCTACTGCGCGAGGGTATTATGACCCTTACAGACGCGCTTCAACTCGTCACGGCAGGCGGTGAAGTATGACAAAAGAACAAGAAGCGCAGCAGGCGCAGACCATAGCGAGAATCAAGCAAGAATATGAAAGGCATTCTGGACGAACATACCATGCATTTACGGATTTTGCCCCGCTCGTAACTGAGCTCTATGCAAATCTTTCGGTGTTACTCGAAATAGTAGACTCCCAAGCGCAGAAGATAGCAGAGCAGGCAAAGGAAATTGAGA
>CALMES010000160.1 GCA_937863435.1 uncultured Candidatus Peregrinibacteria bacterium | reverse complement strand
ACAGAAATTCAAAGTGAACTATAAAACACTAATTTTTAATTCGGTAATGACCTACAATGATACCGTATTCAGGATTGATTCTGCGGGAAATGTTTTTGTCCCAAAGGGATGGGAACGGATCATCGTCATTAAGAAAGGTGATGTATGGTCTGCGGATTCATCTAAGAAAAAATTCAGTCACCCGTAAGAAAGGAGTCCGCCGTGGAAAGTGAATGGATTAGAGTTGTTGCTATTGCTCCGTTTTGGCGATACGCAGTTGGACCGACAAACCAAAGCAGCCCCGCCATACCATTTTATACGCGCTCAGGCGCAGAGGCATTATACGCCGAGGCAAAACGGGACTTACCGTGGGCGGGAGTGCGTCTCTACCGCCGACGTTGGCTTCAAGGAATAGAGACTATCAAAGAATATCGTCCGATGGAGGTTAAAGATGAAAAGTGAAACCATCCAATACATCCCGAAAGCATTACAGGACCGCCTCATCGCTCTTGGATTCACCGAACTTTCCGAGAGAACGGTATCACACGAAGGGAAAGCATTTACCGAATACGGTATCACGCTCGAACAGGCGGAACGGTTCATCTGGGGAAATGGATATTATTCAATTATCACCGTTTGGTCTGGCTCAAAAACGATTGACGGCAATATAGCGTTTCATGTCCATTCCCAATTCGGAGATTATGTCGGGAAATTCCCCAACCCATTCACTGCCCGATTAGCGGGAGTGGAGAGGGTAATTCAGGTATTAGAACAGCAGTCCATCCCACCGATGGAGAAAGGAGAGACACAGTGATACAGTCATTACCAGAGCATAACGTCGGCGAGCAACAAATGAATCATCAGATGGCAGCGAACGCGATTTGGAACAAACTGAATTACGCTTTAGGGCTTTTGGATTTTCCCTCAGAGAAAAAAGAGTTGGAGAGAATAATCTGCGAAGCCCGTGCTTTGGCAGACTCTATTGTTCACAGCGATTGCGAGAAAGGAGAGCGGTAATGGCGAGGTATATCGAAAATCCAAACGGTGAACCTGAAAGCGCATCGGTGATCGAGAGCGTTATCTTCCCATACATTGTGGAAGAATCCGATGAACAGCGATACGATAAAATGGTGATTGCAGAACTTAAAGCAGAAGAACAGCAGTCCAAACGAAAGGGGTGAAATATGGCAATAGGAACTTGTAAGTGTGGTAAAACAGTAGAATACAATGATGACGGTTATGGCTCTCCGGAATGCGATGATTGTTGGAAAGAATACATTCGTAAAGAAAAAGAAAAAGAGCAGTTAAAAAAGAAGGAGAAACCATGACACCGAACAGCGAAAAACGACTTCCCTCCGATACGTTCATCGGCGGACCGAGAACAGACAACGTGCCGAACAGCGAACAGGTGAAGGCGATTGCGGAAAAGATATATAACGTTCTGCTCGTAGTGAATGGCAATGCTTTCCCTCAAGAATTTGGACCAGAAGTTGAGTCGGAGGCGGGGCAAGTGTCCAATCATTACATCGCCGAGATGAAGAACGGATATAAAAGCAGTGGAGCACATAGGGTGACACGAGTAGCATTTATCGAGCGAGCCATAACCGAAGCCCTCTCCACACAACCCACGGAAGAGAAGCATCTTTCTGACGAACAGAAGCAGGAGTTGTTCAACTTCATCGCAGGTATCGCAGGGCACAATCTGATGGACGATGAACTGAACACCATCGGAGAGATTGTCCTGCAACCGAAATACCCGCAGACGGTGATACACAAAGAGCGGCCCACAGTAACGGCATCGGCGGAAGAACTGTTTGAACTGCGAGCAACAATAACAAACGAAGTTGTTCAGTCGTTCAAAGAGGACTTGGGACGTGCAGAAAAAGCGATAAAAGAGAACGCCGAACTGCGGAGGGAGTTGGCAATAGTTTGTAACCGAGAAGAGCATTGGCTTGGATTGGTGTCAAATCATAAAATCGCCGAACTGCGGAAGGAGTTGGAAGAGAAAACCGTAACAAACGGGCAAATGTCGGAAATCATCAATCATTGCGAGCGTGTTATCCGGAGACGGAATGAGGAAATCGCCGAACTCACCGCCGAGGTCGAGAGGTTGAATAAAGAATTATATCAAAGATACGTCTCGTGGACGACTGAACTTGGGCACGAAGTAGAGTCGTATGAAGAATGGAAAGCATCACGGGGGAAGAGGTGAAGGAACTCGCCGCCTTCATCGTCGAAGCCCTGATCGCATTCATCGCCGCCATGTGGGCACTGATAAAACTCTTCAAAGAATGACCCGTCACCCAAACATATTCCCCGACCTCACCACGCCGATCGAGCACGACTACATCACCGATCCGTCGGGAATGGCGTACCTGCGGGAAATGCTTTCCCGCACCTGGGCGAAACTGAAACCGCCGACGCGGCTCACGCCGTCGCAGTGGGCGGACAAGAACCGCTACATCACCTACGGTTCGCAGAAGGGGCCGTGGCGCACATCGTTCGTCCCCTACATCAAAGAGCCAATGGACCGGGCTATTGAGCCGGATGTCGAGGAAGAGTCCATCATCGCGCCGAACCAGTCCGGGAAAAGCGAGTTCGGACTGTGCATCATCGGATATTATGCCGAACACCGCCCGACCGACATGGCGGTCTACCAACCGACGGCGGACCTCGCCAAGAAATTCGCCAACGACAAGATCGATCCGCTCATCATGGACACCCCGTCGCTGCTGGCGATCTTCGGCACGGTGAAATCCCGCGACAAAAAAACGAAGACCCTCGAGCGCCGGTTCCTGGGAAACCATCTCTTCATTCTCGGTGCGAACACGAAAGCGGCGTTCCGCCAGTTGTGGGCGGAAGTGATCATGAAGGACGACTACGACGCATGGCCGGCAGAGATCAAGGGCGAAGGAGACCCGGGAAAACTCGCCGACGCTCGCGCCGAATCATTCCCCCATACGAAGAAGATCATCAACATCTCCACCACCACCAAGGACGGCGAGTCCCGCATCCAGCGAAAGTTCATGGATTCCTCCATGGCATTCTACCACATCAAATGCCCTCACTGCGGGATGTGGCAGGTGCTGCTCTTCTCGGACCGCTCCGTCTTCGCGGACATGGTGCCGCACGGCCGCCTGGTCTACGACACCGAGAACGGACTCGAACCGCGGTGGGCATACTACGAATGCGGGAACAGCCAGTGCGCGAACCGCATCATCGAGGAATGGAGAAAGCCCGGACTCATCCGCGGCGGGAAGTGGATCCATCTGCATCCCGAACGCCGGAAGCATCTCGGATACCAGTGGAACCGCCTGGTGAGTCCGTTCTCCGGATGGCAGAACATCGCCGCGGAGTTCCTCGCAGCGCAGGGGGACCGTGACGCGCTGCAGACGTTCGTCAATCTCACGCTCGCCGAGTGGTTCACCGCGCAGCGCGTGCAGTCCATCGACCCGACCGGACTCTCCGAACGCATCGAAAAGGACCGCGAGGCGAAGGTATACGAAGAGGTCCCACCGCAGGTGCGGTCCCGGATGGTCCGGGTGAACCACCGGTACAGCGTTCCGATGGCAGGGTTCGTCATCGTCATCAGCGTCGATGTGCAGGATGACCGTCTCGAGGCGAAGGTGAAGGCGTGGGGACTCAATGAGGAATCGTTCCTCATCAAGAAAGTGGTGCTCCGCGGATCACCGGCGCGGATGGAGACCTGGAACAAACTCGACGAACTGCTCGATGAGGAGTTCTACCACGCCGCCGGGTTCACGCTCCGGCCGCGCATCACCACGATCGACATCCAAGGGCACTATACCGATCAGGTCTATGCATGGATCTTGCGGAAGCGCGCATCGCAGCGGAACGTGCTCGGAATCCAGGGCCGCGGCAACACCGAAACCACAACGCGCATGGTGGCGGACAAGATCCACACGAACAACAAACTGAAAGTCCCGGTGATCCTTGTCGGTGTCGATACGGCGAAGGAGATCATCTACTCGCGCCTCGTCGATTACGACCAGACGCGGGCTCAAATGCATTTTTGTGACGATCTCGGAAGCGAAGGGTCCGAAGTGGTCGCCGATTACTTCAAGCAACTCACCGCCGAAGAACAGGCAAAGGTGCTGAACCGGCGGACCGGGCGCACGCGCTCCGAATGGCGGCTCCGCAAAGGACACAAACGCAACGAGGCGCTCGATCTGGAGGTCTACAATCTCGCGGGCTTCCACGCGCTGAATCTGAATATGAAATTGGAGCACAAGAAATTCCTGCAGCGCATTGCTGAGACGAAGGAGATGGAAAGCGCGCCGGTCCAGCAGACCAAGCCGACCCGTCCGCGCCGCACCGGCGGCGATCCGTTCACCGACGGGTATCAGCCATGAGTGAGATGCCGAAGCCGAAACAGGTGGAGATCTATCCCTACAACGTGGAGAAGGCAGACAAACTCGCCGCAGCGCTGGGAAAATCAACCGCGGAAATGGTGAACTATCTCATCGAGTCATTGGCGGTGCAGCAGATCACCACACTGCAGATCACAGACCGGCGCACCGGTCGCAGTCTCACTGTCGTGCGGAGGAACGTCAGCGGCGGAATTGATTATCAACCATAAAAACACAACTCGCGCATTTCCAAATAAAAATATTTCACAATCTTGCATGCATACGAATTGAATTTTTGAATTTGCTCCGAAAAACTTCAATCAGGACATGGTAACACCATGTCGAAAGTTCTTGGTGTAAGCACAGACTGATATTATTTTTGTAGTGTAGAACAACAGCGAACGACACAAGGCGTCTGATCAACGTCTCACGGTCCGACGCAGAGTGTGAATACAACGCCCGACTGCATGCAGGCAGTACGGGCGTTTTTATTTATGAGCGTGACGATACCGACAACCGAACCAAGCACTTTCCGCGCCGGCACAACGGTGAAATGGCAGAAGTCCGACTTCTCATCGTTCCCGTACGCCGACGGATACACAACGGCGGTCTACACGGTGAACGGGAAAAACGGATCGAAGACGATCGAGGGAGAGTGGAGCGCAAGTGATCAGGCGTGGACGTTCGAACTGGCGGCCGCCGACAACAATCTGTCGGCCGGAAGTTACACGCTCTACGGGTACGTCTCGAACGGCACCGAGATCCAGCCGGTCGCAGAACTGACAGTTGAGGTGAAGGCGTCGCTCGCAACGGCAACGCAGAGCGATACCAGAACACACGTGAGAAAAGTGCTCGACGCGCTCGAGGCAACGATCGAGAAGCGCGCCACCAGGGAACAGCAGAGCACGCAACTGCCGAACGGAGTATCGATCGGCCTGCTGCCGCCGGCGGAACTGGTCAAACAGTACGAGCATTACAAATACCTGTATTCTCAAGAATTGGACACCGAGCGCGTCCGCAACAAAGGTCGTCGCCGGCAGATTCTACCGAGTTTCAACCCAACATCATAACTCTCTCAACGGAGGTCCATCATGAAGAAGTCTCTGCTCCTCATTACGTTCCTGCTTGCGATGATCGCATCGCTGGGTAACGCGCAGATTGCTGTCAAACAGTCGCCGAACACCATCACGATGGGTTATGTCTGGGACATGCCCGTGAGCGGGTATCCCGATTCGGTGGCCCCGAAATTCACGCCGTCCCGAGTCGACACGCTCTACTCGAAATACTGGATCAACCGCACTTCCGGAGCGTATCAGTCCCCCGAGTTCTACCGTCTCGGATTCTTCAATCGATCCAGTCTCACGATCGATGTCAACGATTCTGCTTCCGTCGGACTCGTGGTGAAGTATCGCACTCGTTCACGCGGGTTCGGAGCCGCATCGGCCTGGTCGGCGGCAATCATCACGGATTCGCTCGTGAGCACAACGGCCGGAGGTATCGTGAAAGAATGGTCGCTTGTGGACACCGACAGCGACCTGTTCGACGCGGTCGATGTGGAATTGCTGATCATCGTCACCAACAACGCCTGGGGAATCGACTACACGGCGAACGCCGCCGGAACGCTCAGGCGAAAGGTGCGGCTCAATTACTCCGCTCCTTGACCGGAGCCGACCATGATCATTGCCAGAAAAGTGGACGGCGAGGAAACCGAGTATCCCGGCGGGAACGAAGTGCAGACCAAAGGCCGGGAATACCTCATCCTCAGTAAAGGCGTGGTGATCGCGCAGATCCCACGTGAACGAATCGATGAGTTCGCGTTTGTTCCGAATCAACCGAATACCTGATGCCCTATTCCGTGAAAATACCGACCGCCGTTCAGACCGCATCCGCCGCCGCTCCTTCGCAGAACGCGCTGGCAGACCTCACGGTCCCGGCGGCGCGGCCGGTATCGCGCAGGGGCGGACGATTCGGTTTCGATGCGGCGCAGTCCAACCGGCTCAATCGCGACTGGCGGACCTCCAGTGTCAGCATCAACCACGACCTGCGCAACGCCATCCCGATCGTGCGCGACCGAGCACGCGATCTGGCAGCGAACGACGGATACGCCAAGAACTACTTGCGGCAGTTGAAAACAAACGTGGTCGGTCCCTACGGTTTCGCGGCGCGCATCGCTCCGGCAAACCGCGACAAAGCGTTCCGCCAACGGGCGAAGGATGTGCGTCAACGGTTCTACGAATGGATGGAACCGGACTACTGCACACTCGGCGGCGAGCACAGTTTTGTGGATCTGCAGAACCTTTCCATCACGGGCGCCGGCCGGGATGGCGAGTTCGCATACCGGATCATCCGGGACAAATCGCTGAAGTATGGGTTCGCGCTGCTGCCGATGCAGCACGAACTGCTCGATGAGACATACACCGATGTGCTTTCAAAAGACAGAGCCGTCGTTCTCGGAGTGGAGTATGACCGGCAGACCATGCGGAAGACCGCGTACTGGTTCCGCGACATCCCGATCGAGTCACAACTCTACGGACTGCTGAATGTCGGAAACCGGTATCGCATTCCGGCGGAAGAGATCATCTTCGCGTTCGACGATGAGTTTGTGAACCAGATGCGCGGCATCAGCTGGCTCGTGCAGAGCATGAGCGACATGCGGATGCTCTCCAAACTGGAAGAGGCAACACTGGTAGCGGCGCGGATGCGCGCCACATTCGGTGGATTCTTGAAACGGGTCGGACAGAACTTCGTGGGCGCCGGATACCAGGGCGACCAAGAGGACGGCGACGGGAACTACGACATGACGCTCGAGAACGGAGTCTGGAAGGAACTTCCCATCGGTATGGACATCGCCTTCCCGGATACGGATTTCCCCGCCGGAATATATCCGGATTTTGTGATGCGCAACCTGCAGAAACAGTCCGCCGGTCTCGGCGTCGCCGGTTCGGTGCATTCAGGCAATTACTCGGATGTGAACTTCTCATCCGAGCGCGCACGGCAGATCGCGGTGCGCGACAACTACATGCTCACGCAGGAATGGTTCACGCGCCGATTCCTGAATAAAGTGGCGAAGATCTTCATGGCCGAAGCGCAACTCACCGGCGCGCTCGATATTCGCCTCTCGGAAGCCGCCGAACTGACGAAAGTGGTCTGGGCGGGAAAGCGCTGGGCGTATGTAAACCCCGAGCAGGAAGTGAACGCGAACGCCATGCGTTTTCAGATGCGTACAAAGTCGGTCTCTCAAATGATCAACGAATCCGACGACCCATACGAACCGGAAGAAGTGTTCGCCATGATCGAGGACGATATGTCAATGGCGAAGGAGCACGGATTCGAGATCGTGACCGATGTGAAGCAGCCTACTCCGCCGTCAGCTGAGCCCGCAAAGAGTGGACAGAAAAACGGATTCCAGTTCTACGGCAGCGGAAAAAAGAACGGACACCACATTCTCACAGAGGAATTGCAATGAACGAGAAACTGCGCGCACACCTCATGAAAAGCGGCGGACGCATGTCGATGCGCCTTTCGCCGGAACTGCTCGCCGCGGCGAAGCAAAAACTCGCTGCAGCAACCGGCGGGGAATCGGAAGACGTCGTCCCGGAAGAGCAGCCGCTGATCCCCATGACGTTCGGATCGGAATACTACGTCGAGCGATGGTACGGAATCCTTGTAGTGGATTTCTCGGACGGCGCAGTGGATCTCGAGCGGTGGTCTGCCGGGGCGCCCTACTTCATGAATCACGATCCGGAGGACCAGCGCGGCATCATCCTCAACGGCCGCATGGAGAACAAAGTGCTCTGCGGCGATGTGAAGTTCTCGCGTAACGAAGATGCGCAGGAACTGCTCCGCGATGTGCTCGATCAGATCCGTCCGTTCACCTCTATGGGCTTCGACATCTTGTCCATCGAAGAGATCGCGCCGGAGGATATGCCGGAAGATCTGAAGAACAAATGCCTCTCCATGCAATGCCCCGCCTACAAGGTCACCAGTTGGCGGCCGTATGAGGGATCGTCCGTTCCCCTTGGAGCCAATCCGACGGTGGGCGTGCAGTACGGCGAATATCTCGAGAACTACACCCCGGAAGAGGTGGTCCGGCTCGCCGAAGAGTTCGGCATGGAGCGCCTGCCGGAGCCCTTCATGAAAGCGTTCGAAAAAGAAGCGTTCATGGAGAAGTTCACGCACCGGTCCGAGCAGAAACCGCAGATCAAGATCAAAGAACAATCCAACAACCAACCGAAGGAGGACGCCATGTCCCAGAAAACCAAGGAACAACTCGAAGCCGAAAAACGGGAGAACAAGGCCCTCCTCGTGCAGTTCGGCTCCAGCTACAAAGACCGCGTCGCCGGTGGTCAGCAGACTATCGAAGCGCTCGCAGAAGATGTCGTCACGCTCCACGAAGGCGAAGAGCAGGATTCGCTCCAGCGGAAGTTCCGCGGACAGCTCTTCCTGATGGTG
Source organism: uncultured Candidatus Peregrinibacteria bacterium (assembly GCA_937863435.1). Classification (GTDB taxonomy): domain Bacteria; phylum Patescibacteriota; class Gracilibacteria; order Peribacterales; family Peribacteraceae; genus JAGOTD01. The sequence continues at coordinate 1,459 of CALMES010000160.1, read as the reverse complement.
CAGGACAAGAAGATGCGCGAAACGCCCGCCTCCGTGGTCGGCTTGACCGGCAAAGACCAGGAACGCTACTCCATCACGAAGGCAATCCGGTATATCACCAACACGCCGAACCCGGAAACGGGAAAGCCGGAGCAACTCGGCATCGAGAAAGAAGTGCACGAGCAGATCCTCGCCAACGGCGGTAAGCAGACCAACGGGGAATCGATCCTGCTCCCGATGGACATCATGAGCCGCCAGATCGGATTCGACGCGCATCTCTCCGCACTGCTCGCGCAGTATGGTATCCGCTCCGAGCGTTTCGACCAGACGGTCGGCTCGACCTCCGGCGGCGGGTATCTCGTGGGAACGACGCATCGTGCGCAGGATCTCGTGGACATCTTCCTGAACCAGCTCATCCAGGGAATCACCTACATGCCCGGTCTGCGTGAGAACGTGGATATCCCGAAGATCACCGGTGGTCCGACCATCGATGTGGCAAGTGCGGAAGCGGCAGGGTTCAGCGAGACCTCGCTCACGTTCGGTCAGATCCTGCTCTCGCCGAAGGAGATCGGTGCATACATCGACGTCACCCGGCGTCTGATGGTGCAGTCGAATCCGGCGGTGGACAACCTCATCAGCATGCTGCTCTTCCGCCAACTCGCGTTGAAGATCAACTACTACGCCATCTATGGCTCCGGGTCCTCCGGTCAGCCGACGGGCGTGGTGAGCACAAGCGGTATCGGCACGTTCGACGGAACGAGCCTCGGCCGCGCCGGCGTGCTGAACGCCGAAGCGGATGTCCGCGGTGCGAACGTGCAAGGCGCCCTGCAGTGGCTCATGAGCTCCTCCACGCAGGAACTCCTGAAGGGCCGCGACCAGTCCAGCGGGTACTCGAACTACCTCATGAAGGACGACGGCACAATCCTCGGATACCAGTCGCAGGTGACCGAGCAGATGACCGCCAACACGCTCCTGCTCGCGCAGCCCTCGGAGATTGTCGTGGCGGGCTTCGGCAGTCCCGAACTGCTCGTGGACCGCGCCACCGCCATCACCAACGGCGGAGCGCGCATCGCGCTCTACGACATGTTCGATGTCGGCGTGAAGCATCCGGGCGCGTTCTCTTACGCCTCGAGCATCTCCTGATCATGAATGACATCGCTATCGGACCTCGGCCGTGTGGCCGGGGTCCGGCAGTGATCACACTGAATTTCATCACAACAAAAAGGAAGGTGCATCATGTCACCTGCAGAGAAAGAGAAGATCGAACGCACACCGCACGAAATCGTGATCACGAAGTCGTGCCGTGCGAAAGTCAACGACGACACCAAGAACGCGGATTTCGCGGTCGGGGACAAAGTGACCATGACCGGCAAGTATGCCCGCGAACTCAACGCCCGCGGCAAAGACGACATCGCCGTATCGCCCGAGCACAAAAAGTGGGCGGAGGATGAGGCGAAGACAGCCGAGTTCACGAAGAAGC
>CALMES010000159.1 GCA_937863435.1 uncultured Candidatus Peregrinibacteria bacterium | reverse complement strand
TGAAAGCATCTAAGTGGGAAGCTCATCTCAAGATTAATTTTCCCCATAAACCCCCATCAAGAACAGGTGGTAGATAGGCTACAGGTGTACGCGCAGTAATGCGTTTAGCCGAGTAGTACTAATGGGTGATTGAACATTTATTTCAATTGTTTCTGTGCTGTTCATGAATCACAAGCGGGCAGTCCGTGGACATACGAGAATGTAGAACCGAGAACGGTAGAACGATAGAATTTTTATTCTACGTTCCACATTCTACGTTCAACGTTCTTAACGTTTACGTATTGCTCTGCCTGTATTAAGATCCAAATTTCAATAATTCCAGAGTAGTAAATCGATACTTTTCAGCATTTCGTCTTGGTGCCATTAGCCGCGGGGGTACACCCGTTCCCATTCCGAACACGGCAGTTAAGCCCGCGCACGTCGATGGTAGTGTGGCATGCGCCATGCGAGAGTAGATCGGTGCCAAGACAAAGTGCTGAAATAGGTCGAAAATGTACATCATCAATAACACAATCAACTTCCACAGCGGAGGTTTTTTTCGTAGTCTGATACTTGAAAGTACCTTTAAAGATTTATACACAGAGGCATGAGTTATTCTGGTCCGAATGCTTATTGTTTCGACTTCGGCCCAAACGCCTTTGGCAAACGAAACGGATGGCCTTTGCTGCGCTTCCAGTAGAGCCAGCCGAGTACTGCGGTAACGAGCAGAATACAGGCAAATTTCATCACTGTTTCAGCCGTATTGATGCCGCTCATAAACGAATTGAGAGTATCGAGCCCGGTGTAGCCGAGCATGATGAAAAACAAATTGCGGATGTAGAAACCAATGTACGTCGATACAAAAAACGTACGAATATCGATCTTCAAAATTCCGCAGACGAGCGATATCGGTGTACTTGGCATCACGGGAATGGAGCGTAGGAGCAGCAGAATCCCAATGTCTTTCCATGACCCATGAAAGTAACTGCCAAAACGCTCCACATCTTCGTGTTTGACGCCGATGTACTTGCCAAAACGTGGTACTGCGACATCTTCCAGCTTGTCTCCGATCACATAAAATAGCCATGCGCCGACCGTTTTGGCCGCGGTTGCAATCGCGCAGATGAACAAGACATATAGAATGCCTTGGTGCTGCGAGGCAGCGATTCCGCCCGACATGGTAGAAACGAATGGCGAAGGAATGGGGGCGACAATCTCCTCGATCAGCCCGCCGGCAACCACAAACAGCGGCAGCGGAATGGAGAGCGCAATGTGTTCAAGCCACGCAGTAAGAGCTGCAATCATGATATCAAGGAAAGAATTACAAGCTCGATTCTACACAACAACGATGCAATAGACGATTGATGCTTTGACACCACAAATAATGGCTTCTCTTCTGGCATCATGATACTTGCAAGATCCATTTTTCAGCTCGTGCTTTAAAATAGTTGACACACACAAAAGGCTGATTAGAATGCCGACCTCTTTTTGCTATCTATGAAGCCATTTCTTAAAATTGCTCAATTTGAAGAGGAGAGACCTGATTCGTTTGCTAATGAGTTATTTGAACCTCTGACTGGCGATGTAAATCAGTATGAAACGCCTTATTACCCTTCCTGCATTCGGCTTGCAGAAGACAATGAAGAGGGCATTGATGATCCTGTAGAACTTACGCGCGAACAGCAGTTGGAGCGCTTAATTGCTTTAGGATTAGTTGTCAGAGCGCGTTAGAATAACCATATGCAAGAACGACTCCAGAAGATTCTCTCGGCTCGCGGTATCGCGAGTCGCAGGAAGGCAGAGGAATACATTACCGCGGGTTTGGTGAAGGTAAACGGTGTAGTTGCCATTCTCGGTCAAAAAGCCGATCCTGACGCAGATACGATCGAAATTGACGGTAAACTGATGGATGACAGGTGTGAGATGCTGTATTTCGTGATGAACAAGCCGGTGGGAGTGGAGACGACCAATATTGATCGATCTTCGGGCGACGAAAAAAATCTGGTTGAGCAAAAATCCCAACAACCAAAAACCAAGAACCAAGAGCGAGTAACGACGGTTCGCGATCTCCTCCCAGCCCATCTGCAAGGCAAAATCTACCCTGTTGGGCGGCTCGATAAAGATTCATCGGGACTGCTGCTTTTCACAAACGATGGCGTGCTCAGTTACCGGCTCACGCACCCGAAATTTGAACACGAGAAAGAATACGAGGTTTTACTCGATCGCCCGATGGGCTCACTGGGCCTTCGCCAGCTGCAAGACGGTTTCGAGATGGATGGCAGTATGACAAAGCCGCTGAAAGCCTGGAAAACGGCCCCGAATATCATCCGTATCGTCCTTACCGAAGGGAAAAATCGCCAAATCCGTCGCATGTGTCAGCATGTGGGCTACACGGTCAAAGAACTACGTCGCATTCGCATTATGACACTTGCCGATTCCCGCTTGAAAGTCGGAGCTACTCGAGCCCTGACGCAAGAGGAAAGAAGTGATTTGCTCGCATCTGTCTCGCTCTAAAGTTATGGAGGCTTCTCACGTAGCAATTCGCTACATTCAGTCAGTTCATAAAATGGTGGAAGGGGCGTGTCTTGTAAATGCTCGTCTCTCCAGACGTAAAGGGATGGCCTGGAAAAGAATTCGCGATGTGCTTGCGCTGCGATTGGAAGAATTTACCGATGTCAGCAAGCTCCTTCCAGTCGTTCATTCCATTGGCCAAGAAAGACTTAAGGGCCTATCGGACGACAGATCGGCGAATAATCTTGCGGATTCAGCCGATGCCATTATCGATCCAGATGAACAGATTGCGTCGGTTCTTGCAGATATACAGACAGCTTTGTCTGCCAAAGAAGATGTCAGCCTCTTATTGCGCACAATCCAAGAAGCTGTACGCGGGAAAATTGCCGGACTATACATCTTGGCAGAGTGCGTGGACAGCGAGATACAACAGTTTGCGCGTCGTGAAATAGCAACATTCTCCACCTTGCTGAGAGAGCTTGAAATGAATGACTTGCCTCCGGCCAGACTGCCTATTGCAGCTTTGAGTAAAAGAAAGAGTGGCGTTTGGTAATCAATCTTACTATTCCTTTTTCTCCTGCGCCTTCAGTAATTCGCAGTGCCAAAATCGTCGCTCTACTTCCAGAAATTCATTGCGTGCAGTAAGTACGGCGTTTGCATTCGGAACGCAACCCAATGGTTTTGTGAGAAGCTGAGTGAGAGTATCAATCGGTTCCTGTTCGACGCTTGTGAGTTCGCCAAGCGCTCGCTCTGCTATTTCCTTTTTACATGCATCGGCTTTGGAAAGATCGGTACGAAGATGATTAATTCTCGGAAACATCCACAGAGCAATATTGGCTTGAACAATGGCGGTTTCAAGACAGGAAACATTTGGTTCTTTCAGAACAAAAGGCGCAAGTTCGTCCGCATTCTTTTTTACATTCGCAGCAGCCTTTTCTTCGTCCTCATCGGCGTTGAATGTATTCTCACGCAAAAAGCGCAGGCGTTTGCGAAGCACTAAAACGTCTGCCTCAGTGAGGGTAATTTTTTGCTGCAGCCAGGCGATAATCGGCGTCACGGCAGGGCCGTTTTCATCCAATTGAGCTTGCTGTCTCTGAAGACGGGCAATGATCAGCTCCGCATCGCAAATGTCATTTTCAAAATGCAGTGTCCGCAATTCGTTTTTCGCATTGCCGACATAAATTTGACTGTCGGCTTTATTATCTGGCTGGAGTGATAACAATACTGCCAATCCGCATGCTTGTATGGCTTTTGTGATGACTGGCGATCGCGGTGGGGTAGAGATTGTTAGTCCAGAAGGTTCGTGTTCGAGTGGCATACCGCAGATCATAATGCGTTGCTCTACTTTTACCAGATATTTCATGAATGTCGTTGGTTCTGATTACGAGAAAGCCGCGAAAGGATGATGGAGCATGAACGTCTTGAAGCGAGTTGATAGGAATCGTGGCAAATTCTTGTTATGCTCACTTCAATCTCACTTCGATTCTTCCTTCCGACTTTCTATGAAACTCATTTCCCATGGTGCCGCGCGCGAGGTGACTGGTACGTGCCACGAGCTCATCATCAATACCAAAGCCGGCGAGAAACATTTGCTGCTCGATTGTGGCTTGTTTCAGGGCAGTCGCAAAGAGGCAGCCGAAAAAAATGCCGGCTTCACCTTCGATCCGCGCACGCGTATCGATGCCATGATCTTAAGCCACGCGCACATGGATCACTCCGGTCGCATTCCTCTGCTCTACAAAAAGGGCTACGCCGGGCCGATTTATTGTACGTATGCGACGCAGGATTTAACCGAAGTGATGCTCGCCGACAGCGCCTACATTCAGGAGAAAGATGAAGAGTTTGCGAGTAAGTATTTCCGCAATTCCATGCTGCCGTCCGGTCCGCTGTATGCGCAGCAGGATGCGGCGGAATGCATGAAACTGTTTGTCGGCAAAAACTACGGCGAGGCATTCGAAGTCTTTCCGGGTGTGACGTGCCGTTTTTTGGAAGCCGGCCATATTCTGGGTGCCGCCATGCTGTATTTCGAGATCGAGGAAGAAGGCAGACAGATCAAGTTCGGTTTCTCGGGTGATCTCGGTCGCTCATCGCTCCCTATTATTCGCGATCCGGAGCCTATGCCGCCGGTCGATTTCCTTATTTGCGAAAGTACGTATGGCGACAGGCTCCATGACGATATCGAGACGGCAAAATTCAGGCTGAAAGAGGAAATCCTGAAGGTATCAGCGCGTGGCGGGAAAATTCTCATTCCGGCCTTTTCGCTCGAGAGAACGCAGGAAATCGTGTACGAGCTACATCTTTTGTGGGATGCCAAAGAGATCCCGGCCATTCCCATAATCATCGATTCGCCGCTTGCCACACGTGTGACGGATGTCTTCCGGCGGCATCCTGAATGCTATGACCAGGCGATGTATGACCAGTTTCTCAGCCGTGCCCACAATCCCTTCCAGTTCTCACTCGTCAATTACACCGAGAGTGTGGAGCAGAGCAAAGAGCTAAATCACGCGCGTGGCCCCATCATCATTATGGCCGGCTCGGGTATGTGCGAGGCCGGACGCATTCGTCATCACCTGCATAATGAGCTGGAAGATCCTCGCAACATGGTGCTGGCAGTCGGCTTTATGGCAGAAAATACACTGGGTCGCCGCATTGTGGATCCGGATGTGCACGAAGTGAAAATCTTCGAGGATATCATTCAGAAGAAGGCGGAGATTCAGTACATCAACGCCTATTCCGGTCATGCCGACAAGAATGATCTTGATACATACATTCAGCCGATTGAGGGCTTAAAGAAGCTCTACCTGGTGCATGGCGAAGAGGTCGGTATGCACGCTCTGGCGGAACGGACCATTGCGGCAAGGCCCATAGAAGTCATCCTGCCCCAGCGGGAGACCGAATACGTGATTATCTGAGAAGGCACGCGCGATTTCCGGCTATCGTTTCGTTGCGGATTTTTTAGCTGCGGCATTTGCCGAGGAGGGCGGGGAGGCAGGCGGAACCGCCGATTTCAGGGTGCCCGAGCCGGTGACCATACCGCTGCCGGATTGTGCGGACAGACTGCCAGAGCCGGTTTTCGCCGAGCAATCATGAAATACACATCCGATCCCTTCCTTGCGGATGAGTCGATAGATGTGGCCGAACCAGTTCCATAGCGGTTTGGTATGAGTATAGGCCCAGGTAGCCGGTGTCTTGATCCAGAAATCGTATTCATTTTCATACCAGGTTTTTGGCGGTGGTGGTGGCGGCGCGGGCTGTTCGGGCGGCAGTGCGGGGCGTACAGGCTGGTATTTGCGTTTAGGCGGAGCGGGCGGTGCGGTGCTCGATGACACAGCGGCAACAGGTTCGTCATTGATGCTCGGACAGTCGCCGCAGTCGCGCCTGCATGTTTTGCATGTTTCCAGGCCATTGCACAGGCCGTCGCCGCATTTTGGCGCACACACACCGCAATCCTTGCTGCACGTGCTGCAGGTTTCTCCCAAATTGTCATTGCAGCCGCCACCCTGGCAGAATTGTGCGCTGCATGCACCGCAATCCTTTGCGCAGGTATCGCAGTTTTCATTGCTGGCACAAGTGTTGTCGCCACAATAAGGAAGCAATCCGCAGTCTGTCGGACAATTCACGCGACTTTCGGTCCCTGTACATTGGCCGTCACCGCAGCGTATGCCAGTAGGCTTGCAGTCTTTCGGGCAGGTGGCATTGGTTTCATCGGCAGTACAGACACCGTCGCCGCACTGGGGCGGCGGAGCGCCGCAGTCTTCCTGGCAATTGGCGGTCGTTTCCGTTCCCCGGCACGATTGATCGCCACAGACATTCGGGCAGTCTGCGCATGCGCTTCCTTTGCAGTTTAAACAGCTGCTGGGCAGGCTTGTCATGCAGACGCCGCAGTCCTGCGAACACAGTTTGCAGTCTTCCGTGAGGGCGCAGGCACCGTCGCCGCAGGTGATTTTAGGTCGGCCGCAGTCCTGCGAGCACGTGACGCTGCTTTCGCCGACATCGCACACGCGATTGCCGCATTTGGCAGGGCAGGTGCCGCAATCATCCACGCATTTGGAGCACGTTTCTGCGCCGTTGCATGCACCGTCGCCGCATTTTGGCGCACACGCGCCGCAATCCTTGTTGCAGCTTGTGCATGTTTCGCTCTCATCGCAGACGCCGTCGCCGCAGATTTTTTTGCACTTTCCGCAGTCATACGGACAGGTAAGACATGTTTCAGAGCCGTTACAGACAGCGTCGCCGCATGTCAGTACGCGTCGCACGGTTGGAGTAACGCGCGTGGTCGTGCCGGATGCCATCCAGCCGTTTGGGATGCTGACGGTGATGACCGCTATAAATACGGCGGCGACTGAGGTACCGACAAGAATGTGGTACATCTCAATGCTGCGCACCAGTGCGAGAATCTTCTGAAATATTGATTGATAGGGAGTCATACGAGGCGCGAAAAGTGTACACGAACTTTCCTCTGCCGGCGATCATTCTCACAAGCCTGGTACAGGGAAATGACTTCTGCTTTATATTGTCCACTCATCATGCACTATGGCGCGCAGCATCCATGTCTGGTCTTCTTTTTCGAAGACGAGCCAGAGGTATGCCCAGTCGTTCTCGTTTTCCGTTGCAGCGGGCGTGTAGTGGAAACTGACGACATGGGCGTCGGGATAGGATTCCGCAATCGTGCTCAGGGTATTGCCATGGGAATGAGTATCGTCAAAACGTCTGTCGTTTTGGCTGACAAAATCATGATCGTAGATGAATTCGCTGAAATATGCCGTCGGCGTTAGTTCTATGGGCAGGCCGCTGCCGTCATACCACCCCCACTCATATTTTTTCGTATCGGTGAAAAATTGTGCAAGCTGAGAGCGTGTAAAAGTGATGTCATCACTTTTCACGTAGGCATACGGCGAAAATGTCACCCCTTTGAGAGAGGAAAATTGCGCGACAGTGTGCATATCTTTTGCCTTGAGAGCACGCAGGATGGCATCGGCGTTCTGTTCAATCTTTTGCTGATCATTACTGATTATTTGGCTTGAAGAAGGGCTGATGGAAACAGATGCATCATGTGATTGTACCGATCCCGATTGTGTGACGGGGGAACGCGGTGCACTCGCCATGCAGGCACTGACGCTGATTGTTACAAGAAGAAGGAAAGCTCCGAAAAATGATTGTTTGTTCATCATTATGAAAGGAGAAATATTAGAGACCGAGTTCGCTTGCAACTCCTTTCATGGCTTCCAGCGTGATACCAATGAATTCATCCAAGGTAATGCCAAGCAGCGTTTCGCATTGATTGATCTGGCTGCGATCCACCTGCGCAGCAAACGCTTTGTCCTTCAATTTCTTTTTGACGCTGCTCACTTCCACTTCGGCAATTTTCTTGCTTGGACGAACCTTGGTGACGGCGATAATAAATCCGGTCAGCTCATCGACGCAGAATAAGCATTTTCGTAGCATCGTATCGAGCGGGTACTCGGCGCCGTATTTGCTGGCAAAGTGGGCACGGATATCGCCGAGCAATTCAGCTGGCGCTTTGATAGTCGCCAGCAGCTGTTCCAGCGTGCTACCACAGTGAGCTTCGTAGTCCTTAGCCAATTTGTCCCAATCCAGGTCATGCAACATGCCAGCAACTTTCCATGTCTGCGTGTCGCCGCCAAACTTTTTGGCGAGTGCTTCCATAGCGGCACCCGTTGCAATCAAGTGCGCCTTGGTCATGTCCGTATGAGCTTCTATAAGACCGTGCGCTGCCGGCAATAAATGACCGTAGTCGGCGTGCTGGAGAAGATGGGAGGGGGAGTTGAGGGATTGCATGGGAGTTTGATGAGACGAGGAAGTTTCTGGTTTTTCGTTTTTCGTTTTTCGTTCCTTGTTTGGTTCTTGGTTCTTGGAATTTGGGATTTGCACCACGTGCTCCGGTTTCATCAGCGGGAACAGAACGACATCGCGCAGGTTTTCCTGCTGCGTGAGGAGCGCAATAATGCGGTCAATACCCATGCCCCAGCCGCTGCAGGGAGGGCAGCCGTACTCGAGTGCCGTTACGAATTCATCATCTTTGGCATGAGCGTCGCTGTCGCCACCTTCCTTGGCTTTCGCCTGATCTTCAAAGCGCTGTGCCTGATCTACCGGATCAATCAGTTCGCTATAGGCATTCACAATCTCCCAGCCACCAACTACCAACTGAAAACGATCCGTTACCTCCGGATTTTCATCGTTGCGGCGCGCGAGAGGCGACAGATCGATCGGATGTTTCATGATGAATGTCGGCTTGGTGATGTTCGGCCGGCTCACTTTTTTGTAGAGCTGATCGATGAGGTTCCCGCGACCGAGCTTTGATACATCGACGTCCAGCTTGATATTTTTCTCTTTCATCATCGCACGCAGATCATCGGCTGTCTTCGCTTTGTCGAAATCAATCCCCGATTCCTGCAAAATGGCATCACGCAAGGTGAGACGCGGCCAGGAACCCGAGAAATCGGCTTCTATAAGGGCTCCGTCTCGGTTAGGGATTTTGACAATTGTTGTACCAAATACGCGGGTGAGAACCTGCTGAAACATCTCCTCTGTAAATTTCATGTTGTCTTCGTAGTCCCAGTACGCAGCGTAATGTTCGCACATCGTAAATTCCTGCAGATGGCTTGGATCCATTCCTTCATTGCGAAATACTGGTCCCAGCGAAAAAGTTCGATCGAACCCGCCGACCAAACATTCTTTCTGATGTGTTTCGAGTGCGATACGCAAATAGACATCCAGATCCAGCGCTTCGTGGTGGGTGGCGAAAGGGGTGGCGAGTGCTCCGGAAGCGGAATTCACCAGTACCGGAATATCCACTTCCTCAAAATCGTGGCTCCAGTAAAACTCGCGCATCGCGCGAATAAAACGACTGCGCAGCACGAAGCGATCAAAGCTGTCGCGATTGCTCATCGTATCCAGATAGCGCTGACGGTAAGCAGTTTCGCGGTTCTGTACCCCATGCCATTTTTCGGGTGGCTGACGCAGGGTTTTGCTCAGCATCATCCAGTCTTTTACCAAAATTGTCGGCTCACCTTTTTGGGTGGTAAAGCGCTTTCCGTGAATGCCGATAAAATCACCGAGATCAATGAACTTCAGGGCGTTCGCATAGGATTCGTCACCCACTTCCTCCTTGCGGAAAGCAATCTGCAAGCGACCGGTATGGTCTTGCAGGGTGGCAAATGTCAGTTTGCCCATATCGCGAAACAGAACAACGCGACCGGCAATAGCGCAGGCAGTATCATCCGTGGTGTCGCGCGCGGCAGAAAGGGTATGCGAGCGGGTAAATTTGCCGGCGTAGGGTTGTAACTGCTTGGCGCGCAGTTGCGTGACTTTATCGTAGCGTTGGGTATCCATACGCCTAGAATAGCTTTTTCGCTGACAGAAACGAAGATGTTTTCGCGCGACCTGTTTAAATAGCATCGAACCACAGCAAAGATAAACAATCAAGTCCAGACTGCCGCTCCAGTATTCAAAATATGCTATACTAAGGAGATTTCCTTCCCTTATTTTTATGAAGAGGACAAAAAAGACAAAAATTTCTGCACGCGCAAACAGGAAGAGAGAGTCGCTTCCCCTCAACGAAGCCGTTGCCCTGCTTGCCAGTATTGCCGGCATTGCATCGCTATGGTTTGCCATCGCGTATACGGACGATATTTCTTTTCAGATTCACGCGGCAACCAGTCGCCTGCTGCTCGCCGATGAAGAGTCTGTACAAAGCAGCGAGTCTGCGGGTATTTCCTCAAGTACCTACTATGAAGA
>CALMES010000158.1 GCA_937863435.1 uncultured Candidatus Peregrinibacteria bacterium | reverse complement strand
CGACGCCGCCACAAAAGTCTCAAAACCCTGAATGATGCCTGCTTTAAGCGCAGCTGGCAGAGGCAAGGCTTGCAATGCAGAGCGCGCACCATCAACCGCCTGATAATTCTGAATAAAGTTAGGATCTTTTAGTTTATCCGCAAACTGAGCAGGAATATTTTGTGTTGAGATTGATGCCAGCTTATCTTGCAGAACACGGTTGAAAACTGCTCCAAGCAGGCTGGCCCCAATAGCACCACCGACGGTTCGGAAGAAAGTTACAGCTCCAGTAACCACTCCAAGATCGCGATTCGGGAACGCATTTTGTATCATAGTTGGAATTACTGAGAAGCTCGGTCCCAAGCCAAGACCTACTAATACCATTCCTAATATTACTTTTGAGTTTGCGGAGTTGTATTCCAGAGTTGAGAGTACAAACATACCCGCAGCAGTGGTGAGCAATGACAGCATTACCAATCCCTTATACCTTCCCGTTCGCGAAACAAACTGGCCTGCCGCAATGTTTGCGACAACGTTCGCTGCCATCAATGGTAGGAGTATCAATCCTGAGTTAGTGGCGGTTGAACCCTGAACAGTCTGTACAAAAATTGGGATATATAAAACCGCGCCAAATAATGAAAGGAAAGCCAGCATTACTATTAAGTTGCCCAAGGAAAATGTCCGCTCTTTAAAGAGACGTAATGGCAATATTGGATCGGACGCGCGACTTTCGATATAGACGAAAATTGGTAAACAAATCAAAGACATTGCAAATAAGCCAAGAATTTGTGGGCTTGACCAAGAATATTTATCGCCTCCCCAAACTAAGGCAAGCAGGAATGGTATGACTGTTGCTGCAACACCAACCGCTCCCAACCAGTCAATTTTTCCGGCAAAATCTCGCTTGATGTTTGGTAAAGCATGGGCAGCAATTGCCATTGCGATTAAGCCGACCGGTAAGTTTACAAGGAAGACCCAGTGCCAGCTAAGGTTGTCGGTCAGCCAGCCACCAAGAGTTGGGCCAATAACAGAAGCAATACCGAAAGTTGCGCCCAGTAACCCAATCCACTTGCCTCTTTCTCGGGGTGGGAAAATGTCTCCAATAATTGTGAACGCACCGGCAAGCAAACCACCTCCACCAACACCTTGAATCGCTCTACCAGCAATCAACATCGCCATCGAATCAGAAAGTCCGCATACTAACGAACCAATCAAGAAGATAATCACGTTCACAAAGAACATGACTTTGCGGCCATAAATGTCTGAGAGCTTGGCGGTGATAGGTGTGGCAACTGCAGCGGCAAGTAAGTATGCAGATACAACCCAACCAATCTCATTAAGACCATTTAGGTCACTGATAATTTTTGGAAGCGCAGTTCCGACGATAGTTTGGTCCAATGCAGCCAGGAACATTCCCGACATCACCGCTATCAGAATCTCTATCTTTTGCCGTCTCGGCATATCGGCAATACTGTTTGCCTTAATTTTAGTATTGGCTTTTGACATTATTAGAAATTATACAATATCAGCTACTTTGTGTCCCGCTTTGATGCTTTAAAAAGCAAATACAGGCTCGTAAAACCTAATGCGAAATAAAAAAAAAAAAAAAAATGGACTTCTCCAATAATCACTATTTCGGCGATCAACCAAAAGATCAATATTACGGACGCTATAAGGCTTGCCGAATATCGGCTACTCAGATTCATAAGCATGCTTAATGCAGCAATTACCGCGCTACTTCCTACCACCCCAAACAGTATTAGCCCAGGTAAAAAGAAGTTTTCGAAAAATGTGCCTTCAAGCCAGTCTAAAGGCATCATGGAAGGATTGCTCATCAGCCACAATCCGCCTCCCATCGCTGTTATGCCAACGAGCCCATGAATTGAGGTAAGGGTTCTATTTTTTGTAAAGTTTGGCATTACTTCTCCACTGGTTGTCTTAATATCGTCTTTAGCTTTTCAGGCTTTGTCCTTCTGGGATCACCAAAATAAATTTCGTGATGCCTGCCACGAAGCTTTAGGCCATTCTGCTTTGAGTAGTCATGAAGCTTTTCAATATTCGGTCCTTCATCGGCGTACGGGCCAACGTGCATAGTTTGTACCGAAAGGCCCTCCTCAAAAGTTTCTAATCTAAGCTTGTCAATTTGCGGGTTATCTTTCTTTTTCTTGAGCTGCTCGACCGCT
>CALMES010000157.1 GCA_937863435.1 uncultured Candidatus Peregrinibacteria bacterium | reverse complement strand
TATGGCATTTTGCAGAAATTACTCGAAAAAGGGGTTATAAGCGAATCCCAAAATAGCGGAGTTGCCGTGTTTTCCGCTCAGCCACCGGAAAAAATCGGTCTGTTGCTAGATCAGAGACTGGAAGATATTCAGAATCGCAAAAAAGAATTTCAAAAAGTTCTGCCTCAGCTGCGCAATTCTCCGGCACTTTCGTACCTGAATCCGACCTTTAAAATCGTGAAAGGAGAAGAGGGGATGCGGCAAATTTTGAAAGACATGCTTCTGTATGAAAATATGGAAACGCAGTCTTTTTGGCCTATAAAAGCGATGGTTGATATTCTCTCGCCGGAGTTTTTTCGCTCGCTCAACAAAGTGCGCATTCAAAATAATTTGTATACACGCGCCATTTGGCCGCTTGAGCAGATAATTGATATCAAAAAACATCCATATTTAGGTTCTGGCGAAGGTTTTAAGCGAGAGATCCGCATTGCCCCCAAAGGCATCGATTGTTCAATGGGTTATTGGATCTACGGCAATAAAGTTGTATTTATCTCCTCCCGTCAGGAACAGGTGGGATTTACGGTAGAAAGCAAAGAGCTCGCAGAATTGCTGCTTACTCAATTTGAATTTCTGTGGCAACTTTCCAAGCCGGTTATTATTGATGCGGACGGTACAGATGCCTTCCTGAAAGAGATTGGCAGATTGCCAAAGCAAGAGCGATGAATGTTCTGTTTATAGCGCCTTCTCTGCAATCTTCCTCATCCTCTCCTCACTCACCTTCGTCCACGGATTGCAGCTCACCACTCTTTTGAAAATCAGCCACAACGCTTTTGGCAGCGATTCTTTGTGCAATTTCTCCATCGCAAATTCCGAACATGTGGGCTCGTGCCGGCAGAAGCCGTAGGGAAAGGCTCCGGCAAGCCAACTGTGATCAGGCGAAAGCGTCACTTGATACACGCGAACGAGCGCAATAAATGGTGTTGCGAGAATACGGCGAGCAGTATGCGGAAAGTTGTAGTGGGGTTTCACGTCTTGTAGGATAGTTGGTAGTTTCCGTCCTGTCATTCTTATGATGCCTCTCACATACAACGACGTCATCGCGTTCCTCGCCATTTTGGCGTTGGTGATGGGTATCATTTTGCTCTACCACCTCATCCTCATTTCGTTCAACGTCCGTCGCATCACCAAGCGTGCGGACACGGTATCCGAAGAACTGGAGGCTGTGGTCATGAAGCCGCTCATGGCTATGGATAATGCCATGGAATGGATGGTCGGTTTTCTGGAAGGCATGAAAGACCAAAAGCATCCGCACAAGCACAAGAAAGACGACTTCGAGGTTGTGGACGTGTAGTAGGAGATTTAGTGGCAGAGGAAAGGGGGTACAGGAGGAAAAGAGGACAGGAAATCACAAAAGCCTCTATTGCATTCATTCTTTTTTTGCGTACATTCCTTTCCCCCCATCCTCTTCTACGGCTTTTCCTCTTGCTAAACCTTTCTGCCTTCTTCCATATCTTCTACAATCTGCTCATATGACCACTACACACTCTGTCGCCGATCTCATCGGTAAAGACCCATCCATCGTTCCATTGTCGCTCCAGCGCATTGCGCAGGCCAGCGAAGAAGGGGAAAGAATATGGATAGGGCCGCAGGACGCTGCCAAGTTGACGGCAGAAGAAGTGGAAATGTACAACTATGCGCACCAGGTGCTCATGTACCTGTGTATTCAGGCGCCGACCAAGCATAAGTCTGGTCACCCGGGCGGGTCACTCTCAGCATTTACGTTTGCCTACGAAGTGACACGTCGCCGCAATCCGGCAACCGATCAGCCCCTGCGCTTTAGCGCCGGGCACTTGTCGCTGCTTGCGTATCATCTCGAATGGCTGTTTGGACGCGATGGAACGGACGTACGTTTGTCGTCGCCGCAGACAATCATCGATACCTTCCGCGTGATTGGCGGACTTCCGGGTCACGTCGAGGCCGGAGTGGGGGATATTCCGTTTGGCACGGGTCCGCTTGGTAAAGGTCTTTCCAATGCGCTTGGCGTAGCATTTGGTCAGCAGTATCTGGGTAAAACTGGTGCCGTCGATATTCTGCTTGCCGACGGCGACAGCCAAGAAGGACAGGTGCTGGAAGCCATGCGTTTGGCTTCTCATTTGCATCTCGATCAACTCGTCGTGCATGGTGACTGGAACGATATTCAGCTCAGCGGTATTCCATCCAAGACTATGGCAACGGACATGGCGTCGGTTGCTGCCAGCATGGGCTGGTCTGTCATTGAGGTACAGAATGGCAACGACTACGCGCAGGTGCGTGCCGCCCTCGACAAGGCCGACAGTATGCGCGGAAACGGTCATCCGATTTTCATCTGCTACTACACCACGATGGGCTACGGCGTTCCGCTGATGGAAGAAGGATCGAACAAAGGAACGAAGAACTTTCATGGCACTCCGCTCACCAAAGAAGAAGGCGAATTGGCGCTGAGCTCCCTCAAACTTGCTCCGCTCGAGGACATTGCCAAGAAGCTGGAACCGATGAGGCTTTCATTCAAGAAAAAATTCGATGCGGCGCGGGCCAAGCGCGAGAAAGCGGTGCTGGATTTCAAGCTGCCTGCCGGCTACAAGCGGACGATCACGGAAAAGGCCGGAGCTGCCCGCAAAGATTTTGGTGCGGTGCACCTTAAAGCACTCATGGCAGGCGACAAGCGCATTGTGGTGCTGCATGCGGATCTGGCCGAATCCGGCGGCTTTGGTGTGGTCGAAAAAGAATTCCCAAACAGGGTGATCAACGTCGGGGTTGCAGAGGCAAACATGTACATGATGGCTGCGGGTATGCGTCAGGCCGGGCTCCTGCCGGTTACGTATACGTTTGCGGCTTTCGGTACCAACGAAGCGCGTGCCAATGCGCGTCTCATCGATGTGAATACCGGTCACATTCCTCTCGGCGTGCTGCACGATTGTACGCATGCGGGACTCAGTGTCGGTGAAGACGGCGAGACGCATCAGGACAGAAACTACGTAAATATCCCGTTCGATCATACGGAAATCTGGGTGGCAGGGGACAGTAACCAGGCAGGTGCTATGGCCGAGAAAGCAATGGCCACTATCGCCAAGGGCACCGAAAGCATTTACGTGTTCTCCAGTCGTTCGAATCACCCGCAGCTTCTGGATGCATCGGACAAGGCAGTGTACGGACCGGAATATGAATTCGACGGTCGTGCCACCATTGTTCGCGGACATGGTGATCAGCGTGATAGTGCGACGATCATCAGCTACGGAGCAGCCTTACACGAAGCTGTCGCGGCAGCCGACATTCTGGCAGGGGAGCAGCGCATCGTGCGTGTGCTGAATGCCGCCTGCATTCGTCCGCTCGATAGCAGCGCCATCATTCAGGCCGCCCTCGAAACACAGCATCTCATTGTCTGCGAGGATCACAATACAGAAGGAGGACTTGCTACCCAAATCGCCGATCTCATCGCTGATTTATGTTTGCCTTGTACGCTGCGCCGCATCGGTGCGCGTCATTACTTCCCATCCGGTCCGTCGGAACAGCTCACGATTCTCGCCGGGTTAGATGCCGAGAACATCGCGAATATTGTGGAAGATCAGTTCTCGCTCCGACTTGCTCAAGGCGAGGAGATCTTCGTCGCCTTCCTGTACGGACTCAAAGAGCGTTTGCCTCACACCCGTTTTGCAGCCCGCGCCGCGACGTACATCCAGCGCTTATCGCAAGATACGAAGTACTTCGCGACCCTGCGCGAGATGTGGAAGATCAAGTCTCTGCCGCCAAGCGATTTACCGACGGTGGATGCTCTTATGGCCACACTCTCCGACATGTCTGTTCCGGATGTGAATCCGCTCACGGGTATTGACCGCGAGTCGCAGCATGATAACGGCATCATTTAATGCGACCTCGCATTAAATGATGAATGTACAATTAATAATTGACAATGAACAATGCCTTCTTTGCAAATTCGTCATTGTACATTGTCAATTGTACATTTTGCATTTCTTATCAATCGCATCTAGATGACATTTATATCCGGTTCCGCGAGAATAGATATATGGCCACCCCGCGCAAAAAATCATCTGAAAAAATCGATCCGGCTGCACATGAGGCATTGTTGCTGCGCATTGAACATACGCTGGCAAAGACTATCAGTACGCCGCGTGTGATGTGGCGATCATTTGTGGGCGGAATCATGTACGCCATTGGCGCGCTCGTTGTTGTCGCGATTGTCATTCCGTTTGTGGTCTCGTTTCTGCAAAGCATTCCGTGGCCGCCGCTGGTTGCGGATTTCGTGACGAAAGTTATTTCCCAGATGGAGCCGACAGGTTCCCGTCCTCCAGTATCGTCTGACGGTCAATGAACAGCGCAATGTAGAAGCGCTTGATCATATCGGCCGATGCGTTGAGCAGCTCCTCAATGAGTGACGACAAGCGGCGGATCTTTTTATAGATTTCAGTGAGCGCATAGGCCGAGCCTTTGGATCTGGATTTTGCCAGTTTGCGCGCCTGTCTGTCGAGGGAGTGCACTTCGCTGTGGATGCGGGCGATAATCTTCTCCTGCATTTTTGGCGGAGCCGGCAAATTGGCGATTGCATCGTCGCGAGAAGAAATTGCGGTTGCCTGTGTGCCTTGCAATGTCGATCCTGCGCTACCTGCTCCCAAATCGCCGGTTTTGTCTTCGCCCATACGTTCGCTGATTTTACCCATCAGATCGATCATTTCGACGACCTCCGTTAATTTCTGCGGCTGAAACACCTGGGCAGGTTCCGGCTTTTCAGTCGTCACGAGAGAGGTCTTTGCCGCTTCTGGCGATGCCTTCGGCGCATCCATAACACCTCTATTGTCTCTTATTTACGCCAAAAAGTCAAGTATTGCGCATCTGCAAGCCATTTATGGTACTATCAACCCATGACTTCTCCTGACACAATTTTCCATAAGATCCTTCGTCACGAAATACCGGCTAGCATTGCTTATGAAGATAATGAAGTGATGGTCATCAAGGATATTCATCCCAAGGCCACCACGCATCTGCTTTTCATTCCAAAGCAGTTTCTCGCATCGGTTGCGAGCATGGATGTATCAACGCAGCACATTCCAGGTATGCTGATTGCCAAAGCTAAGAAATTTGCGCAGGAAAAGGGGATTGATGGCTACAAATTACAATTCAATGTTGGTGCGGGTGGGGGGCAGGAAGTGATGTACATTCATCTGCATTTTCTGAGTGAAGCAAAAATAGGATAAACGAGAAATGTGGTGATTTATAAATTTATTTGTCGATACGGCCCGGCAATGAGAGTTATTGAAGCAAGGTATGCTTGCAGAATTATTTGATGCTGTCCGGACCGTATCGACTGCTGTTCATCATTCAAAAAAAGCCGCAGGAACGAATCCTTGCGGCAATTTTCCATTATCAATTATAAATTTCAATTACTCTGCGTAGCCCGCAGCTTTTGCCTCATCGGCTGTCTTGAAGTGGACACGGTTCTCTTCGGCGATCTTCTTGGCAGCGGCAGAGCCGGCAGCATAGAACTTTTTGCCGGACTTGGAGGCCACGAAGCCTTCCTCGGAAGATTCTTCTTTTGCATCACTCTTCTCAGCTTTCTTGTCCTCAACCGGCTTGTCGAACTTGCCTTCCTGTTCGGCACGGATGCGCTCGAGAGTAGCGGCATCGATTGGCTTGAGAGCCTTGATGGAGAGACCAATGCGGCGCTCGTCGACATCGATGTTAATCACCTGCGCATCAACTTTCTGGCCAATTTTCAGACCTTCGGATGGATCAGTGATCTTCTGATGGGCGATTTCTGTGAGGTGCACGAGACCCGTAATATCTTTCTCGAGGTTCAAGAATGCACCGTAATCCGCAAAGCGGACGACTGTACCGTGCACTTTCTTGCCAACCGGGTAGCGCTCGGCAATCTCCTCCCATGGATCCTTTGTGAGCTGCTTGATGGACAGCGAGAGTTTCTCGCCGTCGATACCGATAACGCGCACGCGGACTCTGTCCCCAACTGCTGCGTACTCGGATGGATTTTTGACGTGTCCCCATGCGATTTCGGAAATGTGAACCAAGCCTTCCAATCCGTCGAAGGCGACGAACAGACCGAATTTAACGATACCGCTGACGATCCCTTCGCGTGTGTCGCCGATCTTGAGAGTCTCAAGAACCTTTGAGCGTTCCTCAGCGATCGCTTCGCGCTCGGAAACGACGATCTTGCCGGCATCTTCATCCAACGTAATGATTTTGACGGTAAAGGTGTGACCAATGAACTTGGAGAGGCGATTGATGATTTCGGAACTGTCGGCGTTGTTGACGCGTGGATAGTTGACCGGAGCAAGCTGACTGACTGGCAAGAATGTGCGGATGCCGTCGATGTTGGCAAGCAGACCGCCTTTGTTGGCTTCCTGAGCTGTAAATGGCATAGTTTTGTCGTCTTCCACCATCTTGTGGAAACGATCCCATGCCTTCTGCTGGCTGGCCATGCGCAAGCTCATCACAACCATTCCTTCGTCGTTCTCTTCTTCGAGTACGAGTGCGGCAACCGCGTCGCCCATGGCGAGGTCTTTAAACGTGTTGAGAGAATCGCGCAATTCGCGACCGGAAACGATACCTGTTGCCACTCCCATAAGATCTAAGAGGAGCTTGTTCTTTCCTTTAAAAATAACCGATCCTTCGACCAGTTCACCTGGGCGGGGACGGAAAACTTGTGGCGAATCCTTAAGGAGTTCGACCATGACTGATACGTGTGCTTTTTTCGGCGACATGATGGAAAATGTGGTGCAAGGGAAAGGATAAAAGCGCAGACCCTCTTGCACGAGCAGGGCGATGCGAGACGTACTGTAGCTTTGGCTTAGGGATGTGTCAATTAGAGGAAACAGAAGAAACAGACGATGCAGAGGAACCAGAGGATTTGAAGATGCAAGGATGAGAGGATTCAAAATATCCGCAGCCGGGGCACCGTGCCCCGGTGAAAATACGAAGATCAAAGAACGAAATACGAGACAAATTCCAAGATACAAAAAACAAATAACAAAAAATCTTAATCATCAAACCCTAAAAACCTAAGAAGCTCATTCCTATACGCTAAATCAGCATTGATTTTTCCAGGTTTAAGTCCTGCAATGTCGAAAATTTCTCTTTCTGGCTCGTATCCGGGTTATAGACCTGATAGAACAACTGCACGAGTTCCGGTGTCTTGAGCCGTTCCATACTGATGCCGATTCCTTCGAGACCGGATTGAATGAGTGTGACGCGGTCGCGCAGCACTTTGCCGGAGTTTTTGAAATCGCGGTTGCGCTGAAGGGCTTTCGCTTTGGTGTCATCGACGCTCATCCAATCGATAAAGCGTGTCAAAAGGCCGCGCTGCATTTTCACGTTCGCATCAACCGGAATGATAATGTAATACGACTTCTGCATGATTTCAGCGACGTTCACCAGCTTCTCCATGAAACTTGCATAATCAGTCGCCTGGGATTTCAGCAGGGGATTGGTGTGGGCAACGGATTTCTCCTCCAGTTTCTTGAGGTACGGATCAATATTCAGGCGACTTGAGCGAATGAGAATCTGAATCGGGAAAGTGAGCGTATTCACAAACGACTGGTAGCCCGAAATAATTCCCTGTTGTTCGACTTCGCTTTTAAGACTGAAGTTCACGGCATGGACTTTGAGCACAGCACGAATGCCGCCGTTTTTGAGGATCAAGCTGTCTTCGCGGATTTCAGCAATCGGCAGGTACCGCTGCGTCGATGACAGAAAGCTCGCTTTGCGGGCGTTCACCGTATTTTTTGTTGCAGGTCCTTTTGGCTTCTCCTCTGCACTGTCGCCGGTCTTGGTGTTTGGAATTGGCATTATGCGGATTTGGAGAAAATATGACGGTACGCAGTGAGATCATCGGAAAGACCATCGATGGACGGACCATGAACGGCACCTTCTACCTGAATGCGGTCTTTGCGAACAGGCGTTGGCTCGACGGCTGCTTCTGTGGCCGGCTCATTTGCGTGGATCGCGACGGGCTCAGTTTCAACGGAAGCAGGTTGGACGCTATCGATTAGCTGAGCTGCTGGAACAGATTGAGTGGTGATGCTGATGTTAGCGAGTTCCTGCTGGCGACGCTCCACTTGCTCGCTGATTTCATTGAGCTTGCGTGAGACATCCACTTTCTGAGGGCCGGCTGGTTTTTCCTCTTTCGGTGCGCGCGTCACAATATTAATAGAAATACCAGGATGAGGACTCCAGCTGCGTGTCATCGGCTTATTCATATGCTCAATCCACAGCAGGATGATGTTGAAGAGGCTCAGGTCATTGATTTTCAGAAATGCGAAAGCTGCCGCTATAAAGGCGGGGCTCCAGAGCATGAGAGTGACGGGCATGCTCACGGCGCCTGTTTTGGTGACAGAGGCGTACAGGACGTAACTGAATGCTGCTCCCACACCGATAATCATCAGCTGCTTGAGCGTCACGGGACCGATGATGCGGTCTTCAACATAGACGTTCTGCGGTATTTTGACTGCTTCCATTGCCATAAGATTTTTGATGAGAAATCCAATTATTATAGCAGAAATGGGGTTTTTGCTCAAGAGGAGGGGAAGAAGCAGAAGAAACAGACAATGCAGAGGAGCCAGAGGGCAGGAAGATGAGAAGATGCAAGGATGAGACGATGAAAATATCCGCAGCCGAGACGTAGCGTCTCGGTGCTACACCTCGTAATTCATCAAACGCCGCGGGCGAGGACGCCCGCGGCTGAGATTGTAGGTGTTCGTTTATGACAAAAGAGGGCGTGATGGCTCACAACCCTCTTTTTTCGTACTTATGCAGATGTTCTATGCCGCCATGCTCTTTTCGCGGGTAGCCACTTCGGCCTTGTCGCCATGCATCAGGCTGAACTCGTTTTTGTCTTTGCCGACGATCTTGATGGTGTCGCCCTTGCGGAACATGCCCTTCAAAATGCTCTCGGCAATGTGGTCTTCCAGGTGCTCCTGAATGGCGCGGCGGACCGGACGTGCGCCATACTCGGAATCGAAGCCGAGGGTACCAAGATTGTTAACTGCCTTGGCATCGACCACCAGCCCATATCCCTGTTCCTTGAGACGCGCAGCCAAATGCTGAATATGAATGCCCACAATCTTGCGGATGGTGTCCTGCGACAGTGCGTTGAAGATAATCGTCTGGTCAATGCGGTTTAAGAACTCCGGGCGGAAGTGTTCCTTGAGTTCATCCAGCACTTCCTGCGTCTTCTCTTCGTAGAGCTGCTCTTCGCGCTTGGCTTCTTTCTCGAGCTTGAAACCGATCTTGCCGGCTTCCTTTGTGAGTTTATCCGCACCGATGTTGCTGGTCATGATGATGATTGTATTGCGGAAATCGACCGTCTTGCCCTGGCCGTCTGTCAGGACGCCGTCTTCCATAATCTGGAGCAGGATATTAAAGAACTCCGGATGAGCTTTCTCGATTTCATCGAACAGTACAACCGAATACGGCTTGCGGCGAACGGCTTCGGTGAGCTGGCCACCCTCTTCGTAGCCGACGTAACCGGCTGTCGTACCGGTTAAGCGCGACACGTTGTGGCGTTCCATGAATTCAGACATGTCGATTTTGATGAGGGCATCCTCGCGCTGGAAAATTTCCTGAGCGATGGCTTTCACCAGCTCTGTTTTACCGACACCGGTTGGTCCCATAAAGAGGAATGAACCGATCGGTCGGCGAGCGTCGGAAATACCGACGCGGCTGCGGCGGATGGCACGGGCGACTTTCTGAATAGCGTCGTCCTGGCCTACCACGCACTTGCGCAGGACGGTTTCCAGCGAGTTTAAGCGTTTGGTCTCGGACTTCATCAGGCGGCTGATGGGAATGCCTGTCATGCGGGCAATGACCGCCTGAATATCGTCTTCGGAAATTGCAACCGGCGCACGCTTGTCGCCGTCAATCTGACTGGTAATCGCTTTCTTTTCTTCCAGAAGCGCCTCTTCTTCTTTGCGCAGTTTGAGGGCATGCTGGTATTTCTGCTCTTTGACCGCTATCTGCTTCTTGGATTCCATGGCCTCGAGCGCCTTTTCAATCTCTTTCAGGCGCGGCGGGATGACTGAATTGTGCTTTAAGCTCTTGCCTGCCGAAGCCTCATCCAGCACGTCGATGGCCTTGTCTGGCAGGAAACGTTCGGTTAAGTAACGCTTGCTCAGCTTGACGGCACTCTCGATTGCCAGATCGTCGATGGTCAGATGATGGAACGATTCGAAACTCTCTTTAAGTCCCTGTAAAATGCGAATCGCGTCGGGAATAGATGGCTCTTCGACCATGACAGACTGGAAGCGACGCTCAAGTGCGCGGTCCTTTTCGATTGTCTTGCGGAATTCGTCGGTCGTCGTTGCGCCCAAGACCTGGAGAGCGCCGCGACTGAGTGCGGGCTTCAAAATATTGCCAGCGTCCAAAGAACCTTCGGCGGCTCCTGCGCCAACAACCGTGTGCATTTCGTCGATGAAGAGAATAATTTCACCGTTGCTTTCGGTTGCCTCTTTAATGATGTCGTCGAAGCGCTGTTCAAACTCACCGCGGTACTTGGTGCCTGCAACAAGGGATCCCATATTCAGCTGCAAGACGCGTTTGCCGATCAGCGACTGTGGTACCTGGCCATCGGCGATACGCTGCGCCAGACCTTCGGCGATGGCAGTCTTTCCGACGCCGGATTCACCGATAAGGACAGGATTGTTCTTGGTTTTGCGATTGAGAATGTGGATTACGCGCTCGATCTCGGTTTCGCGGCCGATAATCGGGTCGAGCTTCTTCTCCTTGGCCTTTGCGGTCATATCATCGGTAAAATAGTCGAGCACCGGGGTTTTGCTTTTGCCTTCTGTCTTCTTTTTCTTCAATCCTTCGGGGTCGGTCTGATTCTGCATGCCGACCAATGCGCCCTGCAGACCCTGGAAGAATGATTCGAGCGATGTTTCGAGGTTCTTGTTCTGCTGACGGAACTGGCTGATCTGACCGAACATCTCCTCTATGTGCACCTGCAAGTCGTGCGGCACGATCTGCATGCTCTCAAGCAGAACCGTTGCAGCATTCTTGCCCGTTGAAATGACGGCGTACAGCAGATGCTCGGTGCCGATATTGGCGTGGCGGAACTTGTGGGCGATCATCACGCTCTGTTCAATGACCGTGTTGAGAGCCACTGACAAACCATGCTTGATATTCTGACCCTCGTTTTCCAGCTCGGTGCTCTTGCTGGATTTCTGGAGGATGCGGATATTTTCCTGTGTCACTCCGGCTCCGGTGAGAATGGAGAAGCCGAGAGATTTTGGAATGCTCAGAAGCCCCAGCAGCAGATGGTCGGTGCCGATGTAACTCGACTTCATATTCTTTGCTTCCTGCTCAGCCAGCTGCAATGCCAGCTTGGCGTTTGGAGTGAAGCGGTCGAATGGGTGCATAAAACGGTAGTGGAGAAAATTGGGGAGTTAGCAATCTAACATGTCGAGTGCTAATGAGTCCAGAGGAATCAGATTATAATATCATCATTGTTTGACGTTCACATGCAATTAAACTTGCGACTTTTTAAGACAGGGTCGCAGTTATAATAAGATGAGTATTGTTAACAATTGTAAAGAAACGGTGGGATAGAAGGGTCAGAAGATGCGAAAAGAAGAGCATTGGACAATCAAAATAACCGCAGCAGAGGTTCCGGAACCTCTGCGTTTTTACGATGTATTGTCTGCGCAAGCGAGGTCGTCAAATCGGGAAGCTGTTATCTCTGGCATCGTGAATTCTTCAGGGTTGTGATGCTGAGTGCAGCCATCCGGATGAGCGCATCCGTTCGGACGGGCCGAAAGATCAATCCACCTTCTTGCGGCTTATGTGGCGCAAGTCATCGACGAAAATAGTGACAATTGTCGTAATGGGAACGGCCAGGATAACCCCGAGTATCGGGTGAATGGTGCTCGGGAAACTGACGGCAACAAGCATGCCGAACATGACCACAATCGGCGACAGTCCGACTGCGTGCTTCATGACAAGCGGAACGAGCATGTGGTTCTCGCAGAACTGAATGACGTAGTACACCGCCATGGTGATGACGGCCCATATGAATCCTCCCTGCGTACCGGCGATCAGCACGGCAGGAATTGCGGCGATGATCGGTCCTGCATACGGAATGATTTCGGTAAAGCCGGCCAGCAGGGCGAGGGTCAGGGCGTACGGAATCCCCAGGATTTTCAGGGCAATGAATGCAAGCAGGCCGATGGAAAAACACAGAATGATCTGTCCCTGTGCCCACTGCGACATTTTCAGATATACCGCCTCCGCTTTTGCGTCCACGTAACGGCGATAATGGCGCGGGAAGAAAATGCGGAAGTAATTGCTGATTTTTTCCTTCTCCATCTGAATGAAGAATGCCAGAAAGAGGATGAGAATGAAGGTGGCGATAAAGTTGAAGACCGAGCCGGCAAGCTGTACGGCAAGACCGATGGAGTTCTGTGCGGCTTGTGACAGATTGGTGCCGAACTGCGTCATGGCATCGGTGCGGTCTTTGATCTGCAGGCTTTCGAGCAGATTATGCATCAGGTTCGACAGCTGCATGTTGAACGAGTCGGACACGATCGGTATGTTGATTTGAGGATTGGAGAGGAAGTCGTCGGCACTGTGGTTGATCAGGCGCGCCAGATCCTGTACCTGATAGGCGACAATCGGAATGAGAGAAGCCACCAGGAAGATGAGTATCGAGAGGAAGAGGGCGTATACCAGCAGAACCGCTATTCCGCGCGGTAAGCGCATGCGTTCAAGAAACGACACGCTGGAATCGATGACAATTGACAGAAAAAACGCGAGACACAGAAGGAATATTTTGTCCCGGATGATAAACAAAAACTGTGCGGCAAAGTAAATGGCGAAGATGGCGAGCGTGGCTTTTATGACGCTCGACAGCGTAATGGCGACGGTCAGGTCGGCCCCCGGAATTTCCACATCAGCGCCATCCGCCGGTGCGGCGGATTTTTTCTGCGCCTGCTTGACAGCTTTGGCCTTTGTCCACAGCTCATGCGCCTTGGAGCTCAGTATCTGAATGGACTTGAATGACGGCTGGGAATCTTTTTTCATAAGTTACTGGGTAACGGTGGAAACGATTGTATCGACAATAGCATAGGCCATCAGCGACACAATGAGTCCGATGATAGAATAGAGAATGCCTTTTTTCGCTGCGTCAGTACTGCCTTCGGTCACCGGTCCCAGCATCCAGCGGAAGCCGTTGTACATCAGCATGATCAGGGAAATGGAGCCGGTCAGGCTGACGACGCCGTAGGTAAGCGACTGGATGTAGTAGGGGATGCAGTCAAAGTGAATGTTTCCGTATTTAAAATCGCACTGATCCGGAATCGGAATAGAATTGATGGCATGCGCCGTCGGAATAAGCAGTCCCAGGAGGTTCATTGCGTTGCATTATGCGCTACAGACTGCGATAAAGTAAATGCTGCTAGAAGTGTGTTTGGGATTATAGGCAACAGGCAATCAACTACCAAATGCCAACAAACAACTCCCAAAATTATATACTGAGAAATGTGGATTGGGAGTTGGTTGTTGAGAGTTGGGATTTGGCCTATACTTGGCTATCCATGGCCTTTTCCTGGTCCACTATTGGCAAACCGATTGTCTCTCTTGCGCCAATGGCGGGAGTGACCGATGCATCGTACCGTCAGCTCATCAAGAAGGTGGCGCCGCACACGGTGCTGTATACCGAATTCCTTTCGACCGATGCCATCGTCTACGGAGCGCAGAAAACGCTCGACATGCTGGCGTTCGATAAAGAACTGGAGCGTCCGCTCATTGTGCAGGTCTTCGGTGCCTATCCGGATCATTTTCTGAAAGCCTGCAAAGTGATTGAGGAAATGGGTGCCGACGGTATCGACATCAACATGGGTTGTCCGGCTGCCAAAGTGGTGTCGTCGTGTTACGGATCCGCACTCATCAAGCATCCGGAAATCGCCCAACGAGTTGTCGACGCGGCGGTCAAGGCAGTCAAAATTCCGGTGAGTGTGAAAACACGTTTGGGTTGGGACACGCACGAAACCCTCATTCCGTTCTGTAAAAAACTGGTCGAAGCCGGGGCGTCAGCACTGGCGATTCACGGCCGCCGGTATCACGATAAATTTACCGGCAGTGCCAATTGGGATCCTGTTTACGCACTCAAAAACGAAGTCTCGGTACCGGTTTTCGGTAACGGGGATATCACGACTGTTGCTCATGCGCTCCAGAAAATTGGTAATCTCGATGGCGTGATGGTCGGGCGTGGAACGTATGGAAATCCGTGGCTGCTGCGCGATATTCACGATGCCTTCGAGCGCCGTAAAAACGGCGAGAGCGATGAGTCGATCATCGCATCCTATGCTCCACCCGATGCCTTACTGGAACCGGAACAGCGCCTGGAGAGTTTCCGCCAAAAAATTCCGTGCATTCTGGAGCACTGCGAACTGGCCGTGAAAATAAAAGGCGAAAGGCGGGGAGTGCTGGAAATGCGCAGGCACTTGGGAAGTTATGTGAAAGGCTTCGACGGCGCCAAGGAACTTCGTATGCGATTACTCTCGACGGAGAAGTTGGATGAGGTGAAGGAGATGCTTGTTGTGTGAGGATAAGAAGATCAGAAGATAAGAGTATAAGAGGAAAATTTGATTATTCATTCTAAAGATAAGAGCGGCTTTTCTAGCCGTGGTTGCGAATCAATCAAAACATCCGCAGACCCAAAGGGTCCCCTTAGGGGCCGGGACGTCGCGTCCCGGTGACAGAAAGTGTAGTGATATAAGCTGCTGCGGGCAGGGACGCCCGCTGCTGTAGATTGTAGGATTTATGGGGATGCAATGAATTACAAAAAAACGGGCCGAAGCCCGTTTTGAATCATCAATGTGAGAAAATTTACAGAGCGATCTTGATACCAGGACCCATGGTTGGGTTGATGGAGACATTCATGATGTAGGCGGTCTTGATAGCCGCTGGCTGCGCGTCCTTGATGGCCTGGACCAATACTTCCAGGTTCTTGGTGAGCTTGGCTGCACCAAAGGAAACTTTGCCGAAGATAGCGTGAATGTTACCCTGCTTGTCCATTTTGAATTCGATACGGCCTTTCTTGAGCTCCTCGATGATCTTGCCTGGCTTGTCGGAGACGGTGCCGGCCTTCGGGCTTGGCATGAGTCCTTTTGGACCGAGGATCTTTGCGAGCTTACCGATGTCTTTCATGAGTTGTGGCATGGCAACCGCGATGTCAAAGTCCAGCATGCCGCCTTCGATTTTTTTGATGAGATCTGCACCGCCGACGTGTTCGGCACCCGCTTTCCTGGCCTCGTCTTCCATTTCCTCTGTGACGAAAGCGGCAATGCGCACTTTCTGGCCTGTGCCGTTTGGCAGCGAAACTGTGCCGCGTACGAGCTGATCCGCCTGGGTCATATCTGCGCCGATGCGGAAGTGCACCTCGGCTGTGGCATCGAATTTCGTGATGCTCACCTGTGTCAAAAGTTCGCAGGCCTCTGCAATGGAATAGGAGGGCTTGGTAACAAGCGCCTTTTTCTGGGCATATTTCTTGCCGCCGCGTGCGGTCTGTGCTGCAGACATGCTTTTCATAGAAATGGGGGGAAAGTGGTATAGCGTCCAGGAATATGGACTTCCACGGCTTTTATCTATGTCTGATAGATGAAAGAGGGACTGTATTTTGCCGTAATTAAACATCTGAGGCAAGCGGTTTCAGGCCATGGCACCCGTGCCTATCCGCCTGCTCTTGTCACAAATGCGGGCTTTTTAAAAAGCCGATGCATGCAGCATCGGCTTTGAGGAGGCAGAAGGTGAATCCATTACGCGGATTTCTTTTTCCCGACAGCCTTGGCTGCTCTGCCACCACGAGGTGCGGTGTGCAAAGAAAAGCTGAGGGTGAGAATCATGCTTAGGATCAGCGTGCTGGCCGGAATCTCCCAGCCGCCGATTTTCTGTGTCATAAGCGGCACCATGACAATCGAAATACCGGAGATGAGCGCGACAATACCGCCGAGCACCTCCAGACTGTGATGGAAGATGGCGCGGGGAACAGATACAGAAGCTTCGTCAACACCCTGCAGAACGATATTGGCCTGGACGAGTACGCCTGTGCCTACCAGAAACAGAAACGCCAAGGGAAGAAGGCTGTCAATCGGCATGACTTCATTGATGAGGAGCATGTACAGCACCGGGAAAGCGCCGACCGCAATCAGACCGATGCCAAACGCTTTGAGAATGTAGCAGCTGATAGCGCGGCTGATTGCTTCCGGCTTGGGATTTGACGTTGCCATCATACTGGGAATGAACAGCGTGATAAACACTGCAAAAATGCCCAGAGGCAGTGTCACAAGGTACATCGGCTGAAAAATGCTGAAATGGAAGAGGGGATTCATACGGGCAGAAAGGGAAGATGTTTGTGTCAGCTTACGCGTTTTTTTGTTTTGTACACGCAAAAGCCGTTGCCAGCTTTATCTCCTATGATCTGGCATTGCTTTCTTATTTCCACCGGGACGCTACGTCCCGGCTGCGGATATATTTTGTTATATCAAATTATCGTCATTCCTCATTCGTGATTCACAATTCGTTTAAGCAGCTTTCAGCTTTTCGTAGTCCTCGACCACGATACCCATGTTACGGGCAGTGCCTGCAATCATCATCATGGCGGATTCGACGGTATCAGCATTCAAATCCGGCATTTTCTGCTTGGCAATCTCCTCGATATCTTTGAGCTTAATGGTGCCGATCTTGTCTTTGTTTGGCGTACCGGAACCCTTCTCTTTGCCGAGCTTCTTCAAAATGAGGTACGAAGCTGGTGGCTGCTTTAAGATAAACGTAAAGCTGCGGTCTTCGAACAAGGTGATTTCGACTGGAATGAGTTCGCCCATGCGGGACTTGGTCTTGTCGTTGAACTGCGTACAAAACTGCTGGATGTTGATACCAGCTTGTCCAAGCACAGGACCGAGTGGTGGAGCAGGGTTTGCCTGACCGCCTTTTGCTTGCGCCTTGATGATTTTGATAACCTTCTTTGCCATAGCTGCGGTACTTTAGGCATAAACATTCCGACCGTCAACGGCATTTCTTACGAGAATTACGAATCTCGAAGTACGAATTGCGGGAAGTGCTACTTTCTAGGCGACCAAAGCGGCAATCAGTTGATCAATTGTTGGCTGCTGGCCGCTTGTGACATGAAGTTCATAGATACGGCTGCGTACGCGCAGGAAGATGATGGATTCGGGGCTGATAATTTCATCGGTAAAACGCAGAATGTCGTAAGATGTTCCTGTGTCAGGCTCGACGCGTTCATCTTGTACGTCATGCACCTGCGGTGAAAAACTTAGCTGCAGGCTTTGCTTGAGCTGGCCGAATAAAGTTTTGCTGTCTGCGGATTCAGTCCATGCAAAGAGCGCACTGCGGTCATTGTCTTTCAGGAGGACTTTGGTGGTTACGGCAATGTGCGGAGGCACGGCACGACTGAGAATACTCATTTCCTGCGTATCAATCTGGCTTAAGCCGAGTGACGAAAGAGTGGCGGGAATATCGATTTCCGTCCGCTTGCGCGTCGATGTTCCTTTCTTTACTCCTGCACGTGATGAGCTGCTGCTCGTCGTGCCCGGAGTCTGATTCTCCTGGCCTGCGAGTTCCGTTTGATGCGGTTTTTCCAGCAACGCATAATCGGCTCCTCCTATAGAAAGGAGAAGAACAGCAGCGATGGCACCGATTGCGATGGGGGACATGGGGATAGTATAGAATTGATAATGAAAAATTGATAATTGATAATTCCATAAAGTTTGGATTGATCATTATATCCGCAATCGTGTCCCGGTGATCAGGTCATGGTTTTAATCGAACTCGGCGGGAAGCATCCTGCTCCCTTTTTCTGTTGTTTGTAAACTAGTAACTGGGACATTGTTTCCCCGTGAAAACGCGAAGATTAAAGAACCAAATTCGAGACAAGATCGAAAAACGGTACACGAATAACGAATAAACGATTATCCGATAACAATCTTGATATCCGCAATACTGATACTTCCTT
Source organism: uncultured Candidatus Peregrinibacteria bacterium (assembly GCA_937863435.1). Lineage (GTDB taxonomy): Bacteria > Patescibacteriota > Gracilibacteria > Peribacterales > Peribacteraceae > JAGOTD01. Next base: position 59,949 of record CALMES010000157.1, on the reverse strand, counting down.
CGCGCACGAGTACCGGATTCAAATCAATCTCTTTGATCATCGGACATTCGCTCATCATCATACCAATTGTTTCAATGCACGCAGCGAGACCATCAATGTCAGATTGAGCTGATCCGCGCATGCCTGTGAGCAGCTTCCACGATTTCAGATCTTCCATCATTTCATACGATTGCTGATGGGTGACTGGGGCAAGTCTGAAGGACGTGTCTTTGAACAGTTCGGTATAAATACCGCCGAGTCCGACCATCACCAGTGGGCCGAAAGTCGGATCTTGGATGCCACCAACAATAAATTCGCTGCCGGCTGGCAGAAGCTCCTGAATCAGGATGCCAGTGACGTGTGCCTTCGGCGCATTCTTGGCGACATTTTGCATAATCTCGGCATACGCACTACGCATATCGTCGTCGGTTTTGATGCCGGCACGCACGCCGCCCATATCCGTTTTGTGCAGAATATCGGGCGAGCTGATTTTGGCAATGACCGGAAAGCCGATTTGTTTGACGATGGCGACAGCTTCATCGGCACTCGTTGCAACCGCTGCTTTCGGGAGCGGAAGATTGTAGAGTTCACACAATTTCTTGGTCATGTCCTCGCTGAGTAATCCCGATTGACCACGAAGAAGTGTTGCAGCTGCACTGGATCGATCGGTATTGACGACGATGCTCTGATCCGATTCATCATTGGCTGATTGCATGAGAGCAGCCAGCGCATGCATGGCGGCTTCCGGTGTGTCGAAACAGGGAATGCCACCTTTGGCCAGAATGTGACGAGCCTCCTGCACGCTATCGAAGCCCATGAAGCTGGTTGTGATCGGCATGAGCGGCACAGATTTTTTGAGTTGGATGATCATCTGGGCAACATCGTTTGCCGGCGTCATGATTTGTGGCGTAAGGAGCACGCAAACGCCATCCATATTTTCATCGCGGACACAGATTTCGAGTGCGGCTTTATAACGAGTGGCATCGCTGTCGCCCAGTACATCGATCGGGTTTTTGATGCTGGCGGCAACAGGCAGAAGTTTTTTCAGTTTCTCCCCGTTTTCGGGAGAGAGCGATGGCAGAGAGAGTCCTTCGCGCTCGGCCGCATCGGTTGCCATGATGCCCGGTCCGCCGGCGTTGGTGATGATGGCGACTTTGCGCGAAAGGAGTGCAGGTTGCGAGGCGAGTGTGCGCAGCAAGTTAAGGAATTCCTCGGTACTGTGCGCGCGATGAATGCCGGTTTTCTTGCACAGTGCGGTAATGGCTGCATCTGATCCTGCAAGTGCGCCGGTATGCGATGACACGGCCAGAGCGCCGTGCTTTGAGACGCCGGACTTGATGAGCACAATCGGTTTTGATTTCGTCATGCGCGCGGCGATCTGTGCAAACTTCTTGCCGTCTTTGATGCTTTCCAGATACAAGCCGATCACTTTTGTCTTGTCGTCTTTTTCACATATTTCGAGATATTCACATTCATCCATTGCAGCCTTATTGCCGATGCTTGCGATCAGGCTATAACCAATCCCGAGGTTTTTCGAGGCGTCCATCAGTGCCACTGCCATGGCACCCGACTGACTCACGAGCGCAATTGACCCCGTTGCCGGGAGATCGAGCGCAAACGATGCATTCAGTCCAATCGATGGACGAAGAATGCCAAGACAGTTGGGTCCAATCAGTTTCATCGAATAGTCTTTCGCGACGTTCGCAAGTGCATGTTCGGCTTCAATCGCTTCCGGTGTGCCGAGTTCGGCAAAGCCAGCGGAGATAACGACGAGTGATTTCACGCCTTTTTTGCCACACTCTTTTGCCAGCTCAAGCACTGTTGCAGCGGGCGTCACAATCACCGCCATGTCGACTGCTTCGGGCACTGCGCTGATCGATGGATACGCTGGAATTCCCATCAGTTCCGTGTGCTTCGGATTGATCGGAAAAATTTTGCCTTTGTAACCCTGTGTCAGAATATTTTTGAGCAGGTAGTGCCCAATCTTCTTTTCTTCGCTACTGGCGCCGATAATCGCAATGGATGTTGGTTCGAAAAGCATTCTCTTTAGTATAGCAGAAAAGAAGATAAAGAGGAACCAGAAGAACCAGACGATGTAGAGGATGGGGATAATCAAGATTGCCGCAGCCGGGACGCCGTGCCCCGATGAGTTAGATGAAACAGTAAATAGATATGCGCAAGCGAGGTCGTCAGGATTAGGAATTATTCAAGATGGCATCGGAATCGGTGCTTTGCTGCAGTTCTTAAAAACTCCGCGGCCGGGAACGGCCGCTCTGATGGTAAGAAGGATTATTTTTCTGATGTCATAAAACGATATTCATTTCTGTCCAGAAAACTCTTCTAAATTTATGGGAGTACGATCGTCCTCCTGCTATACTGCGCGCATGGCTATTGCTCGTAAGCGCAAAGAAGAGGCAGTGGAAGCGACAATCGAGGCTCCGGAAATGGAGCAGCTCGAGAATTCCCTGCGCCCGGTCTCGCTCCAGGACTATATCGGACAGAGTGCGATCAAAGGTCACCTCCTCGTATACATCGAAGCTGCGCGCAAACGCAGTGAGCCGCTTGGTCACGTCGTGCTGCATGGTCCGCCGGGACTTGGCAAAACAACGCTCGCGCACATCATTGCGCGCGAAATGCAGTCGCAGATTCGCATGACATCCGGTCCGGCCATCGAAAAGCCGGGGGATTTGGCATCAATCCTGACAAATCTTCAGGCCGGCGACGTGCTGTTCATCGATGAAATTCACCGGTTGCGTCCGGCAATCGAAGAAGTTCTCTATAGTGCGATGGAAGATTTTGCGTTGGATATTGTGATTGGCAAAGGTCCGTCGGCACGCTCAATGCGACTCGACTTGCAGCCGTTCACGCTTGTCGGTGCGACCACAAAAATCGGCGCTATGAGCATGCCGCTGCGCGATCGCTTCGTGCATAACTTCAAGCTTTCGTTCTACGATATTCCGGACATGCAGCGCATCGTCGATCGAACGGCATCTATTTTGAATGTCCCTATGAAACCAGATGCGAGTTACAGAATTGCGGCGTCCAGTCGCTCGACTCCGCGTATTGCCAACCGACTCGTCCGTTCGATCCGCGACTTTGCTCAGGTGAACGACGAAGAAATGATTGGTCTCGATCGTGTGCAATCGACTCTTCATGCACTCGGCATCGATGACAAAGGACTCGATGCGACCGATCGTCAGATTCTGCGCATCATCATCGAGAAGTTTTCGGGCGGTCCGGTTGGGCTCTCCACTCTTGCCGCCGCACTCGCCGACGAGCAGGAAACACTCGAAGATGTCTACGAACCGTATTTGCTGCAGTGCGGTTACATTCAGCGCACGCCCAAGGGAAGAGTCGTCACGCAACATGCCTACACATTGCTTGGGCTCGACGCTCCAGCCGATGTGCACGCGAAGTTGTTCTAGTGCTCTTTTTCTGTGTTTTTCGAATTCTTTGGATGAGCAATTGCGAATGTAAAATTAACAATTGACAATGTACAATGGCGTCGCGATCAATAGAAATTTCATTCGTTCTTCTCTTCTTATTATGTCGCAGCAGACACTTGGCATCCTCATTGGCGGACTTATTCCGGCTCTGCTCTATGGAGTGAGTAATATTTTCGTGAAGGCGGGGAATCAGGCGGGTATTTCTACCGGCGTGTATTTACTCGTTCTCGGCATTACGATTGCTGTCCTTGGTGCATTCTTTCTCCTCTTCACGCGTGATGCTCATGCGACGAATCTTGGCATGCTCTACACAACCGGCTTTGGCATTACGTGGGGACTTGGGACAGCGTGCGTGGCGCTTGCAGTCAGCAAATATAAAGCGCCGCTTGCGACGATCGTTCCGCTGTTTAACATGAATACACTTGTCGCGGTTATTCTCGCACTCTGGATTTTTGCGGAATGGAAACAGGTACACGTCACACGTTTGTTGTTTGGGTCATTTCTGATCGTGATTGGCGGAACGTTGGTGGCGTTGTAGAGGGTGTTGATCAATATTTCCCGCAGCCGGGACGTCGCGTCCCGGGGTTGTTGTATATTCAGATCATCGCATCGGGGCACGATGCCCCTCCTGCGGATATTCAATTTTCATTTATAGATTTTCAATCGCTTTACGCAGCTGTGTCTCGAACTGTGCGCGTGAAAAATTTGCGGCTTGTGCTTTTCCCTCATTCGGATCGAATCGCGTAGCATCAAAATTCATCAGTGCTTTTTTGAGCGATTCCACTGTCGGTTCATCAAAAAACATGCCGGTTTTTCCCTCAATGATTGTCTCCAGCGCGCCGCCTTTGCGGTAGCCAATCACCGGCGTGCCGCACGCCATGGATTCCAATGGTACCAGGCCAAAATCTTCCTCGCCCGGGAAAATGGTAGCGGTTGCCGATTTGTATAATTCACGGACAGCTGCATGTGCCAAATGTCCACGCAGGCGAACGGTTGGTCCGGCCAATCCTTTCAGCCGATTTTTATCAGGACCGTCACCGACAATCGTGAGCGGAAGATTCAATTCGTTACACGCCTGAATCGCCAGATCAATACGTTTGTACCGTGCGAGTGTCGAGACAATCAAAAAAGAAAATTCGTGATTCGTGATTCGTACTTCGTAATTCGTGTTATCGAGCCAGCTGTCATCAATCGGCGGATAGACAACTTCGCTTTCGCGTCGCCAGTAGAGTTCGATTCTTCGCTGTACTTCTTTGGATGCGGCGAGCAGTTTATCGGGTCTGTCAGCCGCTTCGCTATCCCAGATGCGTAATTTGTGAAACGTGCGCTCTCCATGATTGCGTTTGAGACCGCCAAAAATCCCGTGATTCGCCGTATCAATCACATCATGTGTGCGATCCCACAAATAGCGGGCTGGGGAGTGAATGTAGCAGATGTGCTTCGGTCTGCCGTTGGTGATAATGCCGTGAGCGAATGCTGATGAAAATGAAATGACGAGATCGAACTCCGAAAAATCCCACTGCTCAACGGCAGCCGGAAAATGTTTGAGATACAGATGATGATTGGTCGAAAGGCCGGCAAGGCGCTGCAGGCTGCTTGGGCGAACGCGCTCTCCTGGAAACCAGTCGCCCAGCTTCTTTTCGTCGTACAGAAGTGTGTAAATCGGTGCGTCTGGAAACAGATCGGCAGCGATTTTGAGGACACGTTCGGCGCCACCACGCATCGTTAAAAGTTCGTGAACGAGGGCAACTTTCATGGTGTTAGATTAACAGGAATTGCAGCGGGAGGATATTTCATTCGCGCACGGACGCGAGAGTCCCGCAGGGCAGGATATTTATTCTGACTGTTGCTATCGTGCGACACAGCAGATATATTTTTTGCGTTTATGATTATCGTCTTGCCGTGGTTTTCGGTTGTGCCGCTTCAGATTTTTCTGATCAGTTCTTTTTTGCTGATAACAGGAATTCTCCTGGAGGTGCGGCGGAACGTTCTCCATCTTTCGTTTTTGAATACCGAGTCACTGGCATCGATTGAGCATCGTCATCCGCATTTGCCGTCATTCAAGATTGTCATCGGAGTCATCGTTTGCATGCTTCTTATGTTTGTCGCTTCGTTGGTCAGTTTTTTCATCTGGCATGTTGTGACTTTGGTGAACTGGCTGTATCTCGCGATATTTTTTCTTGATACTGCGGCTATTTGCATTCTCGTTGAGAGCAGATGGAAGAGTGTGCGTTTATTTGTTCTCCCGTTTTTACAGGGAAGTCTGGTTGCGTTCACCTTTTCCCTGTTCGCTGCTGTTTTATACCGGAAAAATATCGGCATTGCCGAAATCATTCTGCTTGTAACCATCCTCTTGTGCGGCAGCAGCGCCAGTTTCCTTTTGCGCGGCAAAGCGCATCGCACCGGTCCTGTGATTATGGCTGGCACATCTTTCGTATGGCTTGTCGTTCTGTTTGGCGCAATTTATCTGCGTTCCTGAGAATTTTTCGGACGCGGCCAGTAGTAGATGATGAGAGCGGTTCCAACCGAACCCAGGGCATTGCAAATAAGATCCCAGCCGGTATTCGTGTACCCGCCGACGTTTGTGTTCGGTATGACGAGTGTTGTGACAAATTCAATGACTTCGTTGAAGGCGCCGAGCCCCATGCCGGCCAGAACACAGACAGTCAGTACGCCGAAGCGGGGAATGCGGATTGCGAGTGCCTGCTTGATTGCCTGCCAGCATACCCAGGTTGCAGTGGCAAACCCGAACGTATGGACAACATTATCGAACTTGAGATGTCCGGGGATAATCCACCAGCTGTAGAGCACATGCTTGGTGCCTTCGATAGGCCAGTCTGCCGGCAAGTGCACCAGTCCGCCTATCATATGAAACAGCCCCCATATACTCAGGCACAGCAGGACGCCGGTACTGAGTCCGACTGACCGATGTACTGCCAGCGCTGCCAGTGCAATGACGATGACAACCATGATGTACACAATGAATTCCCAATTGTGCGTGGCGATGCTTACGCCGCTGGCGATGGTCATGTACGTCAGTGTGAACCAGATAATCGCCCACAGACCGATTGTCATTTGCCGGGATTTTTTGAGAGTGGTCATAGGGTTTTTTGGAAATAATGAGGAAATTTTTTGAAAGTATACGCTGATGAAATTGGCTGTGCCACGTAGCGCCGAAGGCGCTTTGCGTGGTGCTCCCGACAGGAATTGAACCTGTATTCCCGGCTTCGGAGGCCAGTGGTCTATCCGTTAACCTACGGGAGCTGGAAGAAGTGCTTCGCGTTTTTCGTAGTCTGCATGGAAACTTGCTCTAAAGAAAGCCCTTTCACGGCTGCGATGCATTTGCCAACTTCAGTCGCGAATGCCGGTTCGTTGCGCTTGCCGCGATGAGGGACTGGCGCCAGGTATGGACTGTCGGTTTCGATCATCATTTGCTCGAGTGGGCAGTGCTTGATGGTGTCACGAACGATGTCTGATTTCGGATACGTGGCGATACCAGTAAAGGAGAGATAGTATCCGGCGTCCACAAACTTTTTCACGTCGTCCCATTTTTCGGTGCAGCAGTGAATCACCAGCTTGGTCGGTTGAATGGCATGTACGATAAACCACACGTCATCGACTGCTTCGCGACAATGAACAATCGCGGGTTTATCCAGCTCTTTGGCAATCAGTAGTTGCTGGGAAAAGGCTTTCTCCTGCGCTTCTTTGGGGCTGTTCAAGTAGTGATAATCCAGTCCGATTTCCCCGATTGCCACACATTTCTTCTCCTCCATCGCCATCTGCCAGATGATCGGCATGTCGCGTGTTTCGTTATACGACGCGGCGTTGTGCGGATGAATGCCGACGGTCGCAAAAATATTCTCATGATCGTTCGCAATCTCTCTACATTTTTGCGCTTCCTCCAGGGAATCAGCAATGCAGATCATCGTCTCGATTCCTGCGGCTTTGGCTCGCTTGATGACATCTGTGCGGTCAGCATCAAATTGCTTATCGGCGAGGTGGCAGTGGGAGTCGAGCATGGCGCTAGAGTATAGCAAAAGAGGGGAATGCGTAATTCCAGATTCGAAATTCGATAATTGACATTGTTTTTCGAAAACCTTGCATTATACTTCCCTGCGAGCACATGGGTTGGTAGCTCAGTTGGTAGAGCAGTGCCCTTTTAAGGCATTGGTCGCGGGTTCAAGCCCCGCCCAACCCACCACTTATTATCATTATTGAGTAGTACGTTTGTACAATTGCGTTCCTTGCTTCTTCTGATTCTTTGGGATTAGAATCGTGTTCCCATGGTTGCTCTAAAGAAAAAAACTACCGGCAAGGTAAAAGCAATAACACTGCGCGATGTGATTGTGCATATGAATAATATCGAACAGCGGCTATCGGCTAAAATTGGGGAAAATACGCAGGGTATTAAGGAAAATACAGTCTCAATGCATCGTCTCGAAGGACGTGTAGATGTACTAGGAGAAAATCTAACTACTCGCATGGATGCTCTCGAAGAAGATCTTACTGCGGTTATCAAAGACACAATGAAAATCCGTCGCCATGTAGGTTTGGTGAATGCAGAGGAATTGTAATTTTCTAGCGGCCGATCACTTTTGCATCATGATCCCGTTTTAGTTCCAATAGTTCCTTGAACATGCGCACAATCACGCCGGGTTTGGCGCCGGTTGGGTTTCCTTTGAGTCGCGGATAGTGGGGGACCGGGACATCGGCCCAGACGATGCCGTGGGCTTTCAGGTTCAAGAACACTTCGGCATTGAACAGTGCGCCTGTTGCGTGCGTGGGGCGTACTTTCTGCCAGCATTCACGCGTGAAGAGCTTCATGCCGCAGTTTAAATCGCGCACCCGCAGGCTCAAGATGATGCTCACAAGGAGGCCGTACAAATACGAATTCAATTTCCGATGAAACGAATCCGCCCTGTGAATGCGAACACCTGAAACGAATGGCGTTGTATCGATGCTCGGCAGCAACTTGTCGAAATCGGCGGCAAGAAACTGGCCGTCACTGTCCATGAACCCAATCAAGTCCGTCGTTGCGTTGTCGCAGCCTGTCGTGATGGCCGCACCGTAACCTTTGTTCACGTCATGATGAATGACCACAACCCGCTTGTCGGTTTGTGTGAGTTGCTCCAGAACGGTGCGTGAGTTGTCTTTGGATCCGTCATTCACAATGATTACCCTGCCCTGCTTGCCTGTTGCATCAAACCAGCCCAGGACATCCCGGGTCGTCTGTGCGATATTCTCTTCCTCGTTAAAGCACGGTAATACGATTGAAAGTGTCATAAAAAAGCACCGTTTCAGTGCGCGCAGGAGCGTAACACCAAAATAGCGGTCTGGCCATCGGTTACGAACGGGTCGCCGGTAAAGTTTCTGCCGACCATGGGGGAAATAAGCTGGGTTTTTGTATAGCTGCTGATAACACCGGCATTGCTCAGATTGCTGGAGATATAGGTGCGTTCGGTGTCCAGATCCGGATCGATGCGGTGAGTGATGCCCAGTCGGAAACCGCCCCACTTAAGGCCGCGGTCGAAGCTGGCAGTTCCCAGATACACCTGGCCTTCGGGGACTGAGTACGGGGTTTTCCACAGACGCAAATGATGACGGATGCGCACGGTTCTGCGGTCTGCTTCCTGCTGCATGCCGATGGAATGCGGGAGTGTGGCATAGAAATACGGGGTCATGGGAGCAGTGGGGTATTCCTCATTCAGTACAGCAGCCCGGAAGGCTTTGTACGCTGAGCCCGGTGAAAGGGCGTCGGCTTCCTGCCAGCCGGCATCAGCAAACTGCTTTTCGAGACACCTATCGCTCTGGCTGACAATAATGATATTCAACGGTTCCTGCGGCTGGCCGGTTAATGTTTCGGTGAATTTCGACTGATGATGCACGTTGAAAATGTCCGCAATGTCTGCCACTGCTACTGGCAAGGTGTCTGCTGTGTCATCGTGCATCAGAAAAGAGGGCGTGGTGGAGGCGAAAATGACCGAGACAACTACCGCGGTGCATGAGCCGATCAGGCTGATAAGCGTGGTGCGGCTGATGTTGCGTGACACGGTTGTGTGGTGCAACGCCTGTGACAGGCTCTCGCTGAGAATGATGGAAAGCAGCAGAAGAACCAGGCCGATCAGTATGCCGGCCAATACGTCGCTGGTGAAATGGACTCCCAGATACAGACGACTGAAGCTGATAGACAGGATGCAGGCGCTCATAAGAAACAGTACCGACATTTTCAGCCGCCAGCTGACTGTCTTACTGCGCAAAACGATATAGGCGAGCGTGCCGTACAGTACGGTTGCATATGTCGCATGTGCGCTCGGCAGGGCGAAATACGGCTCATGAATAGCGGCATACACGGCTGACGGCCGCACACGGCCGGTCATTGTTTTGATAAGGAAAATAACTGCAGTGGCGCTGAGAATGCTTGACCACAGAGCGAGCAGGAAGGTGCGGTGATGCTTTACCCACAGCACGGCACTCACGACAATCATGATTCCGACAATGGTCTGCGCGCTGGCCAGCAGCGTGATGTTGTAAAATACGCTCATCATCTGATGGTTACGGAACGTGAGCAGCAGGTTCGCCACCTGCGTATCCACAGTGATGATTGTTCCGTTATGTGCGTAGCTGGCAAAGAGAAGGATAAGCAGATGCAGCAGATAGAGCAGCATCAGTATCAGGCTTGTCAGTGCGATTCCGAAGAAGTCGGAGCGGGAAAATCGGGCATGAATGAATGTTTTCACCCACGGGTAACGCTTGAAAAACGGTGCGATGAACCGATGCCTCGAAACGAGGCGCAACGAGGACTGGATGAGTGAAAAAAGAACAATGAGTGCACGCCTGCCCTTGCGGATGGCCCACTTCCACAGTATGAACGCCGGCAGAGCCACTACAACCAGGCCGAGCAGGAAGCCCTCGCGGCGCGTTACCCAGTAAAATGCAAACTGCAGACCGGCGGCAGACAGATAGCCTGCACCCAGTCGCAGGACCGTGATAAGGACAATGCCGACGAAAGTGATGCCGTAAAATTCCAGCCGAGGCATGTCTTCTTCGGCTGCGACAAGGCTTATAAGCGAGCGCGAGAATGTACGGAAACGGGCAAGGACAATGCTCAGGGCGCCAAATTTTTTCAGAAAGGTCCGGGCTTTCTCCACCTGCTCGGTCAGGACGGGTCTTTTCTGTATGAATGGCCGTACGTAGCTGTCCGCCTCGTATCCGAGAACATTACTCAGCATACTGCCGGCTATTGCCAGAACGGTCATGGTCTGCATATCGGTCCAGCCGAAATACGCGGTGGTGCCGGCAAGAATCATGAGTACTGCTGCCGGAAAGGTCAGTCCGATAAAAGGAAGTGATTCGAGGAATCCCAGAAAAAAAACGCTGCAGTACACCCAGAGGATAAAAATATGATGGCCGCCTGCCTGTGTCTCGAAAAGTGGCGTAGTCATTGCTCGGGTGAGTGTAGCAATAATTTGTTTTTTCAGGCATTAATCCGGCGTAAATACAACTGAAACCGCCCGCCTTCGTACTATTTAATATTAAATACTATTATTTTTTTATGTCCATACCTGTCTGTAAGACATCTTTGTAAGAGTCGTCTAGAGACCGGTTGAAGCATTCTGTGCAGAATTTCTCTTTCGTTCTTCTTCGAGTTTTTCAAAAGACACGTCGACAGGCCTCGACTCCTTGATGACGCATGACTCCTTCGCTTCTGACTCGTCCTGCACTATGCTTTCCTTGCCAAAAGGAAGCGATCCTACTTCTCTTTCTGATGTTGCGTATGTCCTCTTCTCCCGCCGCCGAAAAAAAGTCTTTTGGCCCCTCCGATTTTGAAGCCGCGTACGAGCAGTATTCCGATGCCATATTCCGTCATTGCTACTTCCGGCTGTTCAATCGCGAACGCGGCAAGGATTTGATGCAGGAAGCGTTCATGAAGGCGTGGGAGTATATTTCCAAGGGAAACCAGGTGGATAACATCCGCGCGTTTCTCTATCGCATTGCAAACAATCTGATAGTAGATGAATTCCGCAAGAAGGATAAGCAGTCGGTTTCATTGGAAGATCTGCACGAAAAAGGATGGGAGCCGGGTTACGACGCATTGCCGGAGATCCAATCCGCTCTCGACGAGAAATATGTTCTGGCAACGCTCAATAAAGTGGAGAAGAAGTATCGCGAAGTACTCATCATGCGCTACGTCGATCATCTGTCGCCGGCCGAAATTGCCGCCATCACCAACGAAACGGCGAATGTTATTTCCGTACGTATCCATCGCGGCATCAAGCAATTGAAATCGTTCATCGTCCCGAGGTAGAGGGGCGGATATGCATTTGATTGTATGTGATAGCGGATTGATCCTGGCTTTTCATGCAGTCACCAAATGGAAGGCAAAGAGCGCGGCTTCCGTCCACCAGCCCACAAATGAAAACAGAAATGCCGCGAAAACGGGCTTCTGGATGCTTTGTGGAAGCAGTTGTGTCGCATGTCCTTCCTCTTCATTTTTCAGCAAGTAGGGGCTTATCTTGAAGGTGAGATACAAGCCGTTAAGCGCCAGCGGGACACCGAGTACCAGTTGCCACAGCGCAATGCCCTGCAAGCCGGTTTCCCTGTACAGAAAGAGGGAACCGATGACGATAGTAATAAGCCCTGTCCAGATCATCGGCTTGGTTATTTTATGCGTACGGATGGTCGCTTCGGTCCAGTAGCTGGATGTGCGGCCGAGAAAGGCATGAAATTCGATCACCGTCACGCCGCCAAGACCGAGAATGTAGCCGGCAAGCGTAATGAACACGCCGAGAAAATCGAGCCAGAACGAAAGGGGAGTCATGGCTCATAGTATGGAGATACTTTGCGCTCAGTTGAAGGGGAATAGGAAAATGGTTTTTGTGATGATTATTCAGGAAATGTATCAAACAGGTTTACACTATTTGTATGGATATCGAAACATACGGCGCCATTGTGCGTGATACCGTCGATGCATTGCCCGAACAACTGCGTGAGCAGCTTAAGGACGTTGCTATCGTCATAGAAGAAAAAGCGCCCCCGCAGGAGAAGGGGATTTTGCTTGGGCTGTACGAAGGCGTACCGCTCACGGCGTGGGGAAAGGGCATGAGTCCGCAGCTACCGGACAAGATCACATTATTTCAGCAATCCATCGAGCAGGTCGCAAAAACACCGGAAGAAATTCCGGCCATTATTCGTGAAACTCTCTGGCACGAAATCGCCCATTATTTCGGTTTCGGGCATGACCGTATTCATATCATGGAAGAGCGGTGGCGACGAAAGCGGGATGGGAAAGAGAAGGGCTGAAATACGGGCCTGTCGGACCCAAAGGGTCTCCTTCGGAGCCGTAGCTCCTCATCAGAGGAGCGAAGGCTGGAGCGGGATACGAGAATCGAACTCGCGTCTCAAGCTTGGGAAGCTTGCGTACTACCATTGTACGAATCCCGCTGGGTGATGATTCAAGTATAGCAAAAATTTTGTAGAGAGAGATCAGCTGGAAAAAATCCCAACTTCCAATTCCCAACTACCAATTTTAAGCTCCAAACCGTTCTTGGTCATTGGCTAATTGGGTTTTGGGACTTAAGGCCTTGCCTAAGGCCGCATTCTTTCCTAGTATGTCTCGGCTTCGCTGCGGGTATAGTACAGCGGTAGTACAACGCCTTGCCATGGCGTGGACACGGGTTCGATTCCCGTTACCCGCTCCAAGCTCTAAACCAAGGAGCGCGCTAAACATGCGACGCAGGTTTTGGCTTGGAGGCTAACTCCTTTGGAGTTACCCGCTCCACCTTATTTATGACTTCATGAATACGGTCTCTTTTTCGTAGCCGTATAGAGTAGCTGGGATATAATCAGCTCACTCAAATTATTATCTCAATCCTATGCCAGACAAATCATTCATCACCATTGAAACGACAGTAAAAGCACCTGCAGACAAAGTATGGAAGTATTGGACAGAGCCGACGCACATCATGCAGTGGAACAATGCGTCGCCGGACTGGCATACACCGAGTGCAACAAGCGATCTAAAGGCAGGCGGCAAATTTTCATCCCGAATGGAGGCAAAAGACGGTAGTATGGGATTCGATTTTGGTGGCACGTTCACGACGGTCATTCCGTCCAAAAAGCTCGACTACATACTGGGGGATGGTCGCACTGTTTCCATTACGTTTGAGGATCAAGGTGACAAAACGCATATCACCGAAACGTTTGAAGCAGAAACGCAAAATGCGCCCGAGATGCAGCGCCAGGGCTGGCAGTCCATTCTTGATAACTTCAAGAAGTATACGGAAGCGCATTAATCGCAAGATGCTATACTCGGCGCACTTTGATCAAAGCAATTTTTTTTGACTTCGACGGCGTACTCACGCTCGACGCCAATGGTTCGGGTACGACGTGTCGTAATCTCCATCGCCAGATGCCCGAATTGTCTTTTGATGATCTGTTTCGATGCTACCGGGCAAATCATGGCGATATTATGCTCGGCAAGGCAACGCATGCCGATGTCTGGCATTCATTTTGTACGTGTGTCGGTACACCGATTGATAGTGATTTGCTCGACGATGCGTTTCGGCGAATACCTGTCAATGAAAAGATGTTTGATCTGTGCAGAAAACTGCATCAGCAATACACGTTAGGAATCATTACGGACAATGGCATCGAAAGATTCACTGTCATTGAACAGGAATTACAACTTTCAACGATTTTTGACTCAATCATTCTTTCGGGAAAAATTGGCTCACGAAAGAATGAGTCGCACATTTTTGAAAAGGCATTGGCATCCGTTTCCTGCCAGGCTGATGAGTGTATTTTTATCGATAACTACGAAAAAAATCTGATTGTTCCGGCAAAAATGGGTTTCAAAACTATTTGGCACAACGATGAGAAGAATGATATTGCATTGGTATGCAAGAGGCTGCAGGAATATGGTTGTCGCATTTCATGAATGCGTAGTATTCGTATGAAAAACGTGTATTATTTCTGGTATGCAAAAAATCCGCATTGAACAGCACAGTGCAACCGGCGGAGCCTGGTTTGCGCTTTGGCTTTTTACCATCGGCTATCTGCATTTGGCTTTCTGGCAGGGTGTGTTTGCGCTACTTCTGTGGCCTTACTACTTAGGGATCGCGCTCAGTTCCATGCCTCGCTAAACTTGCTCCTTTGGGGCTGCTAATGCTATTGCATCTTTCGGGTGCAGATTAAATCATGCAAGAATGAATGAGAAAAATTACAGCAGGGGAGCGGGTATCTACCCGCGTGTTATCAGAACAATACAGATGCAGATCTTTCCTTTCCGAATGTTTGCTACACTTCGTCCATGCAATCCACCACCTCTCATCAGCGCCATTTTCTTGTTCTTGACCGTGGCGAGGAAATTATTGCATCCATCACCAAGTATGCGGAAGATCACAGCATTCATGCCGGATCGATTATGGGAATCGGTGCTGCGACGGACGTGACGCTTCGCTATTACGATCTTGCATCCAGGGCTTACAAAGACCGGATTTTTGCGGAGGATTATGAGATTTTGTCCCTGTCGGGAAATATCAGTTTGCTCAAAGGCAAGCCCTTCACTCATATCCACATCGCACTCGGGAAAAGCGATTTTGGCGTGATTGGCGGGCATTTGGGAAGCGCAACTGTTGCCGTAACATGTGAAGTGATTCTCGATGCGTCAGATGCATTCATCGAAAGACAGTTCGATGACAGAATCGGGCTGAGTCTCTGGAAATGCGGGATACAATAGCTTTTCGGGCCTGCAAATGGACGAGATTTTTAGCTTTCAGCAGAGGAGCGTGCCAGACAAAATATATTTATAATTTACTATTTAAATATGTCAAATACTTCTGTGTAAGAAGCATACACAGTCATCGTCTCAATTAAGTCCGCGCTGAAACTGCAATCGTTGCACTCGTGAGGCAGTACCCTCTTGCCTGTTCGTCTTTGCGTCTATCATCTATTATCCTTCCATTCCCGTCCATGTCAGACTCTCTCGATGATTTCTTCCGGGTTTCTCAAGCCATTCGCCTGTCGGCTGCAGACAGGCGGGAAGCGCGGGCAGGTATTCAGGCCTTTATGGCGGCACATCCGCTTGTTGCGGATGTTCCTGCATCAGCGGCGTTTGAGCAGGTATTTACCGCTGCGACGGCAGTGCGGATGAAAATGAGTGAGAAAGATGCCGGTCGCCAGGCGCTTGCCGCATTCATGCGCAGACACTCTCAACGAGGCGCATCCCGCCTGCATCTGGATCTCTGGAAAGGCATCAATATTTTCGGGGCCATTCGTCCCTTCTTCCTGTCGCCCGCGTGAGCGGCTTTTTTGCGTCCGTATGTCCTGCATCTCACTGGTTTCGGCATTATTTCTTCAAAAAGGGCACGAGCACAGCTCGGTTCCTTGGAGCTGCTTTCGCCTTGATTATCCGGTGCATACGTTTTTTGTCCGGTATTCTTCTCATTTTTCCCTATGAAGCCCACTGTCCTTATTGCCGAAGATGATGCGTTTTTCCGTGAGACCATCCAGTTGAGTCTGGAGGAGCACGGTGTGAATGTCCGGCTGGCACGCAACGGCGAAGAGGCGATTGCCATGATTGACGAAGAGCGGCCCGGCCTGCTCCTGCTGGATCTGCTCATGCCGCGCAAAGACGGTTTTGCCGTTTTGCAGCATGTCAAAGACAGGCAGTATGCGTTTCCGATTATCATTCTCTCGAATTTGAGCGATGAAATGGATGATGAGCGCTGCAGGGAATTGGGGGTGAAGGACTATTACATCAAGAGCGATATGGATGAAGACGAATTGTGGCCGAAAATCAGCGTGTATCTTTCTTAAATAATTTCTATGACCCCCTCTTCTGTTTCATCGGCAGCACCGCGTCAGCATATGGTTGAATTTCTCGTTCTGGCCAGTCACGCGTTGCAGACGCCTCTCTCCGGTATACGCTGGGGATTGTCTCGTTTGCACAAAAGCGAGAAAGACAGCTGGACGCAGGATCAGAAAAAACTGCTGTCGCACATCGACGCAGACGCCCGCACGTTGTCGCGCCTCCTCCAGTCGCTCATTTTAGTGACGCGAGCTGCGGATCCGGCTTATGTCGCGCAGCCGGAGTCTGTCGATCTGGCCGTTTCGATTGCCGGCATTGTCGGCAAAGCAAAAGAGGAAGGGACGACTATTACGATTGACGTGGGTGATATGCCGAATGTTTATGTCGATCCGCTTCTGCTCGACGGGATTCTTCAGAACCTGCTTGGCGTATTTGTGGAAGCGCAGGTGGAAGACAAATCGATCGGCGTTTCCCTCTCTGCGGCAGAGAGTATGGTGACTGTGCATTTTGACGCACCGTTGGAATTTCCGCTGATCAATTCGGATACGGTTGTGGGAAGTGACAGTCAAAGCGGACAGATTGTCGGCGGCACACCAGGGCTCATGCTTTCTATGGCTCAGACGTTGGCTCAGGTGCTGCAGGGAACGGTTGAAATGGAGCCGACAGACGATGGCATGTATCGTATCGATCTGACACTGCCGACAGTGTAGTGCCTCAAGGAATTACGCCACCAGTACGTCCGTCAGCCTGCTCAGAAATCTTTGAAAGTTCGGTTCAATGCGCTCGGGAAGTCCCGGCTGTGCATTGATTTCTATGATCTTCCATATGCCGTTTTTCTGACGGCACACATCGAGTGCGTAAACGCGCGTGCCGAACATTGAAAAAGATGCTTCCACTTGCCGTAAAATGGCCAGAACTTCGGCAGGAATCGCGTCGATTGCCACCGGTTTCAGGCTTCCTCCCTGTGCGACATTTGCCAGCAGCGAACCATCCTTGGGTATGCGGATATACGCATCTATGACTTCGCCGTTGATGATGACAGTGCGAAAATCATGCTTCGTATGTGTGAGCCCGGGAATGCCGTCCGACGTATCCATGAATTCCTGCAGCAGGTAGGGGAATGACGGAAGAGAGCGGGCGACTGTCTCACGCGATGCGATAATTATCCCTCTGCCTTCGCATCCGGTGAGAGGCTTGGCAACGATCAGTCCGGTTGTAAGGTGTGTAAGCGCTTTCCATGCTTCCTGCGCGTTATGGACTACCATGCTCGGCGACATAAGCTGCGGAAACATCTCATAGGTTTTATGCTTATTCATGCAGATTGACTCCATTTCGACGCTGTTGAGCAATCTCGCTTGTTCGTCGGCGACGAAAGCGCCCTTGTTGTAGATGCGGTCAACAGTAATGGCTTGCGGATGGTCCTGAAACTTGGTTCCGTCAAACTTCCAGCCGCGTGAAAAAATATTATGTCCTCTGTATGTCTCCTGGCCGCGGACTATGTAAAAACTGTGTCCGCGCTCCCCCAGGATTGCCCCAAGTTCTGCGTATGAATCCGGATAATAGTTTCCTGCGGTGGGTTCAAAGGGATAATCGTCGAAGTGCGGGGCATCGAAGAAGACAGCAACAGCTTTGGAAGAAGAGGACATGCGAGTTGGAAGACGGGAGGAGCAAGCGCATCTTACCGCATTTGTTTTTTTGAGCGGCCATAGTTTGCTATGACTGGCGAGTCCATCTCTGAGGGGCATTTGAGTTTGGCTCAAGATTAAGCCAGATTGAAGCGAATTACGTATTACGAATTATGAATGACGAATAGGAGCCTAATAAATACATTATTTGGCTTTATCAAGCCATTATTTTTGATTTTTATCACAATCCTTTGAATCCCCTGAGTCCTTTGCTTCCTCTGAGTCCTTTTTTATGCTATAATAGTCAGATTTAAATCAACAAACATGCCGACTCCGACACCTGCCAATCCCAATTCCGGCGCCAAATTCCTCTCGTTGTTCGATGATGTGCTCGGGCTGCATCAGAATGTGGAGGAGATTTTGGACAAATCGCAGGAAGATCAGAAGCTCTCGAAAAACGAACTGGAAGTCATCAAGCGCTACGAAGAGGGGATGCAGCGCATGCTGGATGTCATTGCGCCAGCCGGACTGAAGTTCGACCGCAATATGATCGTGCTCAACGATCAGCTCGTTGCGCGCAGTTTCTATGCCTATAACTGGCCGAGCCAGATTTACCCGAACTGGATGAGTCAGCTCATCAACTTCGATTTGCAGATGGATATTTCGACGTTCATCTACCCGGCATCCAACAAAGTGATTCTCAAAATGCTGCGCAAGAAAGTGACGGAAATGCGCTCGTCCATCCGCATGTTGCAACAGCGCGGTATCGTGCGCGATCCGGCGCTGGAAGCAGCACTCCAGGACGCCGAAGAGCTGCGCGACTTGCTGGCTCGTGGCAGCGAAAAACTGTTCCAGATCGGTTTCTACTTTACTATCTATGCCGAGAACGAAACGAAGCTTAAGAAGGCACAAACGGACATCGAAGCAATTCTTGGCGGCAAACTGATTCTCACCAAGCCGTCGGTGTTCCAAATGGAGCACGGCTGGACATGTACGCTGCCGTACTGTCTGGACGAGCTGGATTTTAACCGCAACATGAACACGCAGGCGCTGGCAACGAGCTTTCCGTTCTCGAGCTCCGACTTAACCGACGACCACGGCATTCTCTACGGCATCAACCGCCACAACGACTCACTCATCATCTTCGATCGCTTCGATTTGCCGAATGCGAATGCCAACGTGTTTGCCACATCCGGAGCCGGTAAATCGTACGTGGTCAAATTGGAAATCTTGCGCTCGCTCATTCAGGGCGTGCAAACGTATGTCATCGATCCGGAAAACGAATATACGGATTTGTGTAACACAGTCGGTGGCTCAGTCATTCCTGTGTCACTTGAAAGTTCGTATCGTATCAATCCATTCGACCTGCCCAAAGCCGTGCGTGGCGAGGATGCCGAAATCGGCGAAGTCGTACGCAGTGCGGCGATCAACTTGCATGGCTTATTCAAGCTGATGCTTGGCAACATTACACCAGCAGAAGAAGGTGTGCTCGATAAGGCGATTTTGGACACGTATGCGCTAAAGGGCATTACCCTTAAAACACCGGATCCCACCAGTATGGAGCCGCCGATTCTGCCGGATCTGATCGACGTGCTCAAAACAACCGATGGCGGCGAATCCATGGCGCAGACGCTTCAGAAATATACGGAAGGCAGCTTCTCCGGACTCTTCGATAAGCCGACCAACATCAACTTGGATAACCAGATGGTCGTCTTCCAGACGCGCGACTTAGAAGATGTTCTCCGTCCGATTGCCATCTACGTGGTTCTCAACTTTATCTGGAACCGCGTTCGCAGCGACATGAAGCGCCGCTTCCTCGTTATCGACGAAGCGTGGAACCTGATGCAGTACGAAGATTCGGCGCAGTTCCTCTACGGTCTCATCAAGCGTGCTCGTAAATATTATCTCGGCGTCACTACCATCACGCAGGATATCGATGACTTCATTAATTCGCCGTACGGCAAACCGATCATCTCCAACACGTCGCTCCAGATGCTGCTCAAGCAATCTGCAGCCAGCGTGGATAACATGGCGAAGCTGTTCTACTTAACAGAAGGGGAGAAGTACTTGCTCCTCAGCTCGGCAGTCGGTCAGGGGGTCTTATTTGCCGGTAACACACACGTGGCGATTCAGGTTGTTGCCAGCCCGAGCGAACATGCCATTATCACCACCAAACCGGAAGAAGTGATGAAGCGACAGGCGCAGCAGAAGACGGATAAAGATGCACTGCAAGCTGCAGAAGATGCGAAGGTGGAAGAAGTGAAGCCGGAAGATGGGAAATAAATTACCTATATTCATAGAGAGCGCCTTTTCTAGCCGCGGTTGGCAATAATTACAAACCATCTACAGCAGCGGGCGTCCCCGCTCCTAGGGAGACCCTTTGAGTCCCGCGGAGACTCAATAACAATCAGAAATTGTTCCATAACAAGGTCCGCCCCTCACCCCCGACCCCTCTCCTCGCTAAAGCGAGCGAGAGGGGGAGCTTTTATGATTCATCAATCTGGCTTATGCGCATCCACCACTCGTTGGCGGTTGATCATTATTCCTTTGATATTTTTTGAAATTTGTATCTTGTTTCTTGTCTCGGATTTAGAATTTCGACCTTCGAATTTGTTTCGGATTATTACTTCTTCTGCGGCTCCACCTTCCACCGTACTTCCGATGTCAGTTTGCCATCCAGTGCAAAGCCGGCAGCTTTTTTGTGGCCGCCCCCATCAAATTTCTTGGCCATGGCTGCCACATCGACGTCATCACGCAACGTTCGTAGCGAGCCTTTCACTTTGCCACCGCGTTCGGACAATATCAGCGAGAACTTCATACCCGGAACGGCGTTCACATAATCGATGGCTCCGGTCAGTTCCGAATAATCAGCTCCTGTTGCACGGAAATCGCCTTCGGTTAAGGCCGAGATGGCAGCGCCTTCATCGGACAGCGATATTTTTTCCAGTACGCGTCCCCAGAGCCGGAGGGTTGAAAGTTTGGCAGTGCGGAAGACATTCTGAATAATCGTCTGCTGACGGGCACCCAAGCGCAGCAAGCGCGCAACAGTGCGATACACGCGTGTGGTTGTATTGCTGTGCAGCAGACCTCCTGTGTCCGTATAGACACCGGTGAGCAAGCACGTGGCACAATCCGATGTCACAGCCCAGCCAACGGCGTCGGCAAAGCCGATGACCACTTCGCACGCAGAGGCACTGTCGGAATACACGAAGTTCACCTGACCGAATTCCGGGTTGCTTAAGTGATGGTCAAAGACGACGGATGGCAAGGATTTATCAAAGAGCTGCGGCAGTGTTTCGTGGTATTCAGTCAGTTTTGGTTCCGCGCAATCCAGAAAGACGTACGCATCGCCATCGCGTGGTTGTAGGTCGTGCTTGATGCGCAGTGCGGCGGGCAAAAAATGAAACGTCGGCGGGGATGGATCGACGCAGTACAGTTCGACAACTGTATCCGGAAAATTTTCTTCCAGCAAAAGAGCCATGCCGGTGACAGAGCCGATAGCATCGCCATCCGGATTGCGGTGACAAATGCAGCAGATGCGCTTGGCAGAGCCAAATATTTCGAGTGCGCGATTCGTTGCTACTTTGTCAAACATAGGAGAGTGAGTCTACGAACTTCTGTCCGAACTTCAAATTCTTCGACCTTGCAAATGGGAGATAGGTGTGACGAAGTGGGTGAATGTGTAGAGAGGTTTACAGTGAGGATTGGAAAAGAACCAGAAGAACCAGACGATGCAGAGGATTTTAGGTGAGAACTTGAGGTGCAATTATTAATGTATAGCAAATATACAACAGAGAATCCTCTGGTTCTTCTGCATCATCTGTTTCCTCTGTTTCTTACTTCCGCGTCCGGATTCTCCCCCGCAAGCAATCGATCAATTCTACTGCCGCGTTCCCCTCTGGTATCAACGTGGTAGCGCAGGAGTGGTAAGCGGAAAGAACGCAGACCACCGCTCAATTCTTTGCGAATGGGTCCTTTGTTGTTGTTCAGAAATTTGATAGCTGCTTCCACGTTTTGTAATGCCGAGACATAGATATCGGCATACGAAAAATCGGCACTCACTTCGACATCGGTAATGCTGACCACATGCGCAATGTGTGGCGGTATGGCCAGCGCGTGCTTGGCCACAACAGAGCGTATAAGAGAAGCCGACATGGGACCGCGGTGAGACATGCAGAATGTAAAATTGATAATTGACAATGTACAATGAGAGAGGTCTTCATTTGTACTGAGTAATCAGTGTACACTACTTTCTCAATGTCTTCGCCAATCTCCATCGTTTTCTGCGGAACGCCGGAGTTTGCGGTGCCGAGTCTCGCCGCTCTGTGTGCAGATAATCGTTTCTCGGTTGATTTGGTAATTTCGCAGCCCGATAAACCGGTTGGAAGATCGCAGGAATTGACGCCTTCGCCAGTGAAGATTTTTGCGAAGGAGCAGGGGATAGAAGTGTGGCAGCCGGAGAGTTTGAATAAAGAATTCGCAGCTCATCACTTTGCCAAGCGACCGGACTTTCTGGTCGTTGTTGCCTACGGCCAAATAGTGTCTCAGCAGGTGCTGGATTTTCCGATAGTTGCGCCGGTGAATGTCCATGCATCGCTGCTACCAGCTTTGCGGGGAGCATCGCCGCTGCAACATGCGGTTCTTCTGGGCCATGCACAATCGGGAGTCACTATTCAAAAAATGGTGCGAGAGCTCGATGCCGGGCCGATACTCGGCCAGTCATCCATCGAGCTTGATTCTCGCGAAACAACAGCGTCACTTCATGACAAGCTGTCGACTCTCGGTGCGCAATTACTTATCGACACATTGAGTCATCCGCTCCATCCGATTGATCAGGACAATGGCAAAGCAACGTTTTGTCATAAGCTCACACGCGACGATGGTGTTATCAATTTTCAGACAATGACGGCAGTGGAGATTGATCGCAAAGTACGAGCGCTTGTTCCGTGGCCAGGGGTAAAATGGAACGACATCAAAATTCTGGCGACGGATGTGGCGCCGCAAGCAAACAGTATCGCAATTTCCTGTGTTCACGATACTCAATTATTCATCACGTCTCTTCAGCCCGATGGCCGCAAGCCGATGAGCGGGACGGATTTTGAGCGAGGGTATCCGGAGATGCTTGGGAAGATGAAAGGTGGCCTATAATAAATTCATATATTAGAGCGGCCCTTCGTGGCCGCGGTTGTTTTGATTACCATACCAAAACCGCAGACGCGAGTCATGACTCGCGTCTGCGGTTAATAATTTTGAGATGCTGATTTACAGCTTGGTCTGAATTTCCTGCAAAGCCTCGATGAATGTTGGCAAATCTTCGACGTTGAAGATGATAGTTGTCTTCTGGCCGCCGCGCGACTTTTCGGACACCTTGAGGAACTTGCCGCTACCCGACTGCTTTAAGTCGATGTAGAACGTGCGCTGACGGGCGCGGATCGTGACGGAGTGGATTTCCTCGCCGTAACGACTAGAGCCGCCGCCTGCTGGAGCGCCGCCACCGAAGCCGCCGCCTTGTCCGCCGCGATGACCACCACTATGACGAGGTGCCGGAGCAGAGGAGTAATTGGAACTTGGTGCGAGTGGATCTTCGCTCGACGATGGGTTCGTCAGATCGGCTAATGGATCAAACATAAGAATGTAGTAAGAAATAAATAGGCCCCCCATACACCGTAGACTGTCGATTTATAGCGTCTTTCGTCGTTGGTACCTTGAGAGCTGGCCTCAGTATAGTCGAAAATAGCCAATTGAGAATTGAAAATGATGATTTTTATACAATCAGACACCATATTCCATTCTCGTAGGTAAGGTTCCGGAACCTTACCGGATCGCACAGGTTACGGAACCTGTGCTGCGGAGGAAATTATGCCTGAATCGCTTCCTGCTTTTCCAATGGCGGAAACAGAATCTGTGGCTGTCCGACGACTTTCCAGTCTGTATCAGCTCCCCATTTATTCAAATCGCCGATCACGAAGTTTTTCTCGAGCATTGTATCGGCATACGAAACATTCAATTGCTGCGCGATCTTCTGAGCTGTTTCCGGCATGAAGGGCAACAACATGAGCGATATATGGCGCAATCCCTCGGCGAGGGCTGTCAGAATCTTGAGTTTGGCAGTCGGATCTTTCTCTTTCCATGGTGCTTTCTGGTCAATGAAGAGATTGCATTGATTCACCAGGTTTGTAGCCACTTCGAGCGCGCGCTGTGGTTCGAACGCATTCATCGCTGTTGCATATTCTTGCCACTTAAGATGATCAGTTAATTCGCTCGCTGCACTCGATGGAATATCAGCTAGGCTGCCGCCTTCTTTTGTAATGAGTACCAACAAGCGATTGAGCATGTTGCCGAGTTGATTGCGCAGTTTTGCATCGTACAGTTCCTCGAAGCGTTTCCAGGAAAAATCGCCATCGTTGCCGACCGGAATTTCGTGGCTTAAGTAAAAACGGATCGGATCCGGGTCGCCTTTGAATTTTTCCAGAATTTCAACCGGCGACACGACGTTGCCAAGCGTCTTACTCATCTTCTTTCCTTCGCTCGTCAGGAAGCCGTGGATGAGCAAACGATTCGGTGTTTTGACTCCGGCGCATTCCAGCATCGCCGGCCAGTTGATGGCATGAAATCGCGCAATATCTTTGCCGATGACATGCGTTACTTCTGCGTCGTCCCACCACTGTCGCATTTCATGATCCGTAAAATAACCGAGACTGGAAATGTAGCTCGTTAAATTGTCGCACCAGACGTACATCACCTGATCATCATCGCCTGGCACGGGTACGCCCCAATAGAGTGTTTTCTTGGAACGCGAAAAAGAAATATCCTCGAGCCCTTCTTCCAAAAACGCATATGTTTCATTGGCGCGCCAATCCGGAACAATCGTATAGCCTGTTTTTGCATGCAGTAATTGATCGACGGCTTTCTGTTTTTTGCTGAGTAAAAAGAACCAATTTTCTTCGGTTACTTTTTCGGGCACCTTGTTATGGTCCGGACATTTGCCATCCACTAAATCTCTCTCAGTCACAAATCGCTCACAGCCGGTACAGTACAAGCCGGTATATTGGCGCTTTTCGAGAAACCCGGCTTCGTGCAATTTTTTCCAGAGTTCCATGACGGTCGGCCAGTGACTGTCTGGATCCGACGTTCGGATAAAGAAGTCGTATGAAATGTTGAGTTTTTGAAACAGATCTTCAAACAGCGGCGCATTCCGATCGATCAGTTCTTTGGGACTGATGCCAGCCGCCTTTGCGGTTTGCTGAATTTTGATGCCGTTCTCGTCAGTGCCAATATGAAATCGCACCTCGTCGCCGCGCAGACGAAACCATCGTACGACAACGTCGGCTAATATTTTTTCCATGACATGTCCCATATGGGGGGCGGCATTCGGAAAGTCGATGGCGGTGGTAACGTACTGGCGGGTCATGCTTTACAGCCTAGCACAAGTACAGGACTCAGAGGAAACAAAGGACTCAGATGACTCAAAGGATGAGAGGACGTGTCGCTCTTCGACTGCGCTCAGAGTGACACTTCTTAATTACGATGCCACAAATAGCAGTGTCTCACTCCGACGACCTCGCTTGTCGCCTAAGCTATCGCCGTAATAATATCCAGAACGAACTGGACGATGCGTCCGGCGAGGAAAGCGAAAATGATGCCCATGACGGCAAACTGCATGGCTTTCTTGCCTGCCTCTTTTCCTTCGCCGCCCTGCGAGACGAGCATGCGTACGCCGCCGTAGACAAACATCAGTGTGCCGATGGAGATAATCGTATTGGAGACAAAGATGAGAACATTGCCGATAATGACAGCGGGAATATTGCCGCTGTTGCAGAAAAAAATATCCGGGTTGCATGCCCAGTATTGCTGGATACTGACCGCTGCCGCCGCTTTGAGGGGCAGCAGGGCGGCAAGAATGCCGGCGGAGAGAGGGTATTTCTTCATAGCTGGACGAATGCGCTGATAAATCGATCGGCAAGGTTGATGACAAACGCTCCGATTGCTGCATATATGAGTGCGTTTCGTGCTTTGTTTGCTTCATCCTCTTTGCCCTGTGCAAGAACGAAGTTCATGCCGCTGAAGAGTCCTATGCCAAACAGCGTGATGTACATAAGGTCGAAAATCGTACTTTTGATGAGTGCAATGATGGCGATCACCAGGTCGCCGCCACCGACAGAGCTGACTTCTTTAAACACAATTGGAAACAGTTGGGATGCGAAATTCGCGACAAAGATGCCCACCAGTGCCCAGACAATAGTCGTTTTGCCGGCGCCAAAACGTTCCTCACTGCCGAAGCTGGTGAGCATGCGCACGCCGCCGATAATGATAAACAAGCCGCCGAGCAAATAGCCGTACAGTTCCAGCCGGGTGTAGGCAAGGTTGAGAATGCGGTCAAACAAGCCGGCCGGAGTGCCGCCGCAGCCTGGCAGATTTCCGCAGTAGGGTGTCAAAACAGGTGTCGCAAACGCCGCGGCCGGAAGCAGGAATGCGGCTGTAAGAAGGCCGATACGGACGGTGCGCCGGTTCATTGGGAGAAGGCGACGGGATTGATAAACTGCAGAATGGCGCCAGCCATGAGGAGCATGAGCAGTCCGATGACGGCCCAAGTAAAACGCTGCTTGGCTTCCGCGACTTTATCCGGTCCTTGCGATACCATCTGCAGGCCGGCAACCGCACCCTGCAGCACCGCTATCGCCACGCCAATGCGCAGTGCCCATTCCCAGAGCCCGCCGTTAAAATACTTCAGCAGTGCTCCCAGGTCGCCCGTTTCACTGGATGTGATTGTTTTCGCGCCTCCCGGCAGCGGTTCAAGCAGACAGATGTCATTCATGCTGATACAGGTACCGTTGCAGTCAATCTTGCCATTCTCGCAGTCTACTGCCTGGCCTGAAGATATCGGCGCACACAGCCACAGAAGAGCGCAGAGAACACTGCTCCACAGAAGCCGGTGGCCGGTGCCTTTGTGTGCAAACATATCGAACCATTATAGCACAAAAAGCATAGTTTTACTATGGGGTTTCTGGCTTACTGGAGACCCTCGTATATCTGTGAGAAGTCAAACAGGCTGAAGCCGCCCACGCTCGTGCCGGCTTTACGTGTAGTTGCCCCTTTTTCACGCTGAATAATGTTCAATGCGTCCACGCCCGGTATGTCCACGGCCTTCAGTCCGGATATGAGCAGTTCGCGGTTTTTATCGATCGCAACCGATCTCTGCCCAAACAATGTGAGCAGGGTATTGTACGATGAGACGACATTCTGTGTCTGCAGGAGTCTGGCGTTGATGTCCGATGCATTCTTTTCACTTTCCGTTTGCAGCGCCTGCTTTTCTCCGGCGAGCGTAAAGTCCTTTGCCTTAATGGCAGCCTGTACTTCTTTTTTCAGATCGCTGTTTGCGCGGTCAGCAGCGCGTTTCTGCGTTCCAAGCTCCTTCAGCTGTGACAGTAAAATCGTATAACGGTCATTTGCCTGCTTGCCTACGGCATTCAGATTCGCGAGGTATCCATCGAGGGCAACCTGTCTGTTGATGCTGCGGTTGAGCATGTCTCCTAGATCAATGCTCAGCAACTCGCCGAAATTCTGCAACAGTGCAAAATCGGGACCACTGGTTGATGGCATGGCCGCATTGGCGATAATGCTTTGTGCCTCCACTCCGGCGATGGCTGCACGCACAGGATGTAAAATTGCTTGCGACACGTACTGGGCGACGTAGACCCCGAGAAGGGCCCCTTTGCGCGGCAGTCTGCGCACCACATTCTGTTTCAGGAGCTGATCAATAGCGACAATTGCTCGCACGCCTCCCTGAACGTGTACTTTCGACAAATCTATCGTACTTGTCTGCCTGTTACAGGCAGACATGAAGGCGGCAATCGAACAAGCGCTGACCGTTGCCAGCAATATTTTCACCTGCGGCTGGGAGAGAAGTGATTGTCTCATTAATTATATTATACATTAAAAATTAAAATTTGTAAAATACTCTCTTCTAATCATCGGATAGGGGATTATCATCTTCTTTAAGCCAAAATCGTATGTTGTATACCAGATTGTGACAGGAGTTTTTGTTTGATCATTTTTTGAGCTCAATGCAAGGTGTACGATTGTGCACACATTATTTGTTCAAAGTACAGTCAAAACACGAAGAAATTGTGTGATCAAGATCAAATTTTTGTTTCGGCTATACATTGCCAACTATGTGTATAAAGTAGCGCTGTTTCCTGATCACTTCCTGTGTACGTACTTCGCCAAAAATTGGCTACTCTCTCGGACGGCATTTTGAAGAAAAAATTCGATGTTTCGACATCGGTTTCTTTCGATATTCCACGCGAATCCGGTCGCGGAGACTTAACATCCAATATTGCTTTGCAATTAGCAAAGCAAGTTGGCAAGAACCCACGTGACATTGCGCAGACAGTCATTGATGGGTTAGGAAAAATCAAAGGCGTGAAATCGATGGAAGTGGCCGGTCCTGGTTATATCAATATTCACCTGGAAAGTGATCAACTGGTCGCGCTGCTCCCGGACATTATGAAAGATGCGAAGCCGAAAACCGTCCGCTCCAAAGAGAAGCCTGTTGTTGTCGATTACTCGGCACCGAATATCGCCAAGCCACTGGGCATTCATCATATTCTCAGTACAGTGATTGGTCAGGTGGTCGTCAATTTATTCAAACATCAGGGCTATCCAACAGTGTCTATCAATCACATAGGGGATTGGGGGACGCAGTTTGGAAAATTGGCCGTTGCTCACAAAAAGTGGGGAACGAAGGACATTTCCCGGTATTCCATTGATGAGCTGCTCGATTTGTACGTGAAATTTCATGACGAAGTAGAGGCGAATCCAGCATTGGATGATGAGGCGCGCGACGCCTTCACTTTGCTGGAGAATGGCGACAAGGATATGCGTCACTTCTGGAAGCAGGTGGTGACCATCACCATGGAATCGATCGAGACGTTGTACGCCCAACTGGGTGTTTCGTTTGATCACACGCATGGCGAGAGTTTCTACGAAGATAAAATGGAGCCGATTATCGCCGAAGGCAAAAAGAAGAAGATATTTAAAGAAGGTAATGAAGGTGCACTGATTGCAGAATTTCCGGAAGAGACCAAGTGGCCTCCAGCCGTTATTTTGAAGGGTGATGGTTCTACGCTCTACACCACACGCGACTTGGCGACAATGAAGTACCGCATAGAGACATGGCATCCAAGCGAACTTTTGTATGTCGTCGATGTCGCTCAGTCTCTTTACTTTCAGCAGCTGTTCGCAATCGTAGAGCAGCTCGGTTGGGAGTTGCCGCATGTAGAGCATGTCGTCTTCGGTCGCATGCGTTTTGCCGACCGCAGTATGAGCACGCGCAAAGGAAATATTCTCAAGCTGGAAGATGTTCTTGCCGAAGCAGTCGAGCGTGCTGACAAGCTGATTGCCGAGAAAGAATCCGAAGTAGTGGGGGAGGAGAAGAAAGAATTGGCCAAGATGATCGGGCTGGGATCGGTTGTCTACGGAGTGCTCAGCCAGAACCGCAAGATGGATATGGTTTTCGACTGGTCGAAGGTCTTGAGTTTCGAAGGCAACAGCGCGCCGTACGTACAGTACACACACGCACGCGCCATGTCGGTCCTGCGCAAGGCAGATCAGAAGGTGGGCAAGATCTCCTATAAAGGAGAGCTGACTGAAAAGGAACGTGCCCTCATCCATTTGCTTCTCCAATTTTCGGACACTGTGGAATCTGCGCGTGCGGATCGCATGCCGCATAAACTGTGTACGTATCTGTACGAATTGTGTCAGGCCTTTAATGGCTTCTATAATAGCGAACCAATCCTCAAGGCCGACGACGATCTGCGAGATTTTCGTTTGGCTCTTACCCTTACTACGGCTTCCCTTATCAAAACTGGCGCTGAGATCCTCACCCTGCGTGTGCCCGATCGCATGTAGCCCATCCTTCTTCCTTCCCTTCACATGTCCAAGTTGCCCCGCTCTCTTATCATCTTCCTCATCGTCGCCTGCTTCGGCACCCTGTTTATGGGTTGCGGCAGACAGACCGACACGACTGACAAGTCATTTGAAGAATTTACTTTCAATGACAAAGATCTGCAGCGCGTGCAGGAAGTTGTCGCCAGCAGCTCTTCCTCGATTGCTGATTCCGGTTCCAGTCTCACGATTCTGGGTTCCTCGAGCAGTAGTACGCAAGGAAGCTTCGACTTGACGATACAGGGATCGTCGTCGAGTTCCAGCATGAGTGTTGCATCCAGCATTCCAACGGGCATGGTTGCTGTATCTTCATCTTCGGCTCCGGCAATCAGCGTGACATTGGATCTGGAGAAGCAGAGGCAGTACGACAATCTGCGTATGGGAATCATGGATCAGGCGGGCAATTTGTACCGTGTGAACAATCCGTTCCTGAATGTCCGCTCATCAACGCAAGTCGGTTCAACGCAGGTAGAGAAATTGGCTCAGGGAGCGATTGTGACGGTTCTCGATATCCCAAACGCACAGTGGGCAAAAATTCGCATGGCAGACGGAAAAGAAGGCTACGTCGCATTCCGCTACATCGCGAAGCTCACAACAGAGCAGAGACTGCCAGAAGACAAGAAGCAGTTTGAAGGAAAATACTTTGTGGATTTTGCTTTCTTGAATGTTCGCAAAGACGCGTCGGCACAGGCCGAGAAAATCGGTGAACTGCCAGGCCAGGCGATTGTGAAGCCGCTGTCTATCAATGGTGAGTGGGCACGCGTATCGGTGGATGGTCACGAAGGATTCGTATCAGCAAAGTATTTAAAGCCGTTCCAGCCGGTGTACTTGGTTCGTCAGGAGAATTACACGCTGCCTATCTTGCAGTATCGCGCAACGGATAACGGCAGTTTGTCTGCGCTTGGTAAGCATGTTGCCGCACTCAAGGCAGCCGGTATGAAGGTCGTTACTCTCCATGCACTCTATAACATTGTGAGCGATCAAGAGACGCGCGATGCACGGATTACGCCGGGTACGGTGGCTCTGACGGTCGCCGGCGTGAACGGCAAGAACGCCAAGGATGTGAATGACACCCTGCAGAAAGCAGGTGTTGCCGCAACACTCTTCCTCCAGACAAAAGATGTCGGCATTACCGGTGTCACAGAGAAAATGATGCTCACACTGCTGGCTAACGGCAACGAAATCCAGTCCGAAGGCCACACCGGCGACGATCTGCGTTCGCTGACAGACGCTCAGCTATTACTTGAACTCGGGCAGAGCAAGAAGCTGATTGAGAACGTGACGCACAGGGAGGTATACGTTGTTTCGTATCCTCAGGGTGGCGTGAATGACCGCGTAATGAAAGTGGCATCTCAGGCCGGCTATCTGTTTGGCATCAGCCAGGCACCGGACAAGAACTTCACTCGTTCACAATTCCTGCGCCTGCCAAGCTTGTATGTCAGCTCGACGATGACGCCGGAGGAAGTGGTAAAGATGGTCAAATAAAAGGACGCAAAGGACTCAGACGACTCAAAGACTCAAAGGATCTCATTGGTACTAGAAATAAAAAGACCTGCGGCGGATGCCCGGGTCTTTTTTGTAGTCAACCGCGGGTAGATACCCGCGGAGTTGAATAATTGGAGTGCAGGCTTTCAGCACAAATTCTGCTGCCAGAAAAAGCATCTGCCTGCTCAGGCTACCTTTGACTGTCAATCTTTACTGAATACCGTACTTGGCTTTAATGGAATCGATCATGCTGTTGCTGCTGCCTTGGGCAGCTTGCTTGGCGGCAGTGACTGACATATCGGTAATGCTCTTCATGATTTCCTCCCAGTGCTGGGCAAAATAAATGGAGCTCCAGATGACAATGATGACCGGAATAATCGTGATAGCGGAGCGGATGAAGCTGCCGATCATGCGCCACTTGTCGCGACGGTCCATGCGTTGCATGTACTCGATAATCGCGTCCAACTTCTGTTCGATGTTTGTGATGTCTGGCGTCATGGGAGTGGGGTTAGAAGCCGCGACGTTTTTTGCGTAAAAGCTCAACAGTTCTCGTAATAGTATACCACGGGTGGAGCGGAATATCCATGCAGTGGACGAGTTCAATGAGCTCTCCGCCAAAGCCTGTTTTAAACAGCGTGACGCCGGCAAAAGGATGTTTCTTCGTTTGATCGTTTTTTGTTATCGTTTCGGATTTAGTATTTGGCTCTTCGGATTTTTTATCATGCAAACCAGTTTGGTCATTGGTAGTTGGCAGTTGGGACTTGCCGCTCTGCGGTGCTATTCCCCAAAAGTTATACAACCTATCGCCGCGCTTCATAGCGTCCTGAATTGCTGTCCATTGGAGTAGATAGCTGGCCGGCACTTTGGAAAAACGCTGTGTGCTGGCGCCATGGTGATAACTGGTTTCGCCGCCCATGTGCATATGAATGGATGCTGCGATTACTTCACCTTGGAAATGCGCGAGGTAGAGCGTGCAGGCCTTTTCGGCGGCAAAATGTTTGACCTGCGCACGGAAGAACGAATTGGTGTAGGGCGTAAAACCGTGGCGATGGCGCGTTTCATCGTGGAGCTTGAGGAAGTGCTCCAGATCGTCGTTTGGATTTTTAGACGCTTCGATTGTCACGCCGTCTTTCTCGGCGCGACGGATCAGATTACGTGTCGTTTTTCGCATCTCCTTGAGGATATCATCCGTTGATCGATCCTTCAGGTTTAACACCCACAAATGTTCGGCAAGCAAGTGCATGGGCGAGGCGTGCGCTTTGTATTTGCCGATCGCATGATGGGTCATCCATCGCTGTTGCTCATGTTGTACGTGACTTTCATCCATCGTCCAAAACGGACTGATGCGCAGAAAATGACACTTGTGTGAAAGCGCGATGATCCGCAGCTGCGCAATGAGCAGCTCCATCACCTCAGTTATTTGAGAGTGGAGACTGAGAGCCAGTACCGGTCCGTAAGGAATGGAGATATGTCGACCACGACGTGCATTCACGATGTGTCCAAAGCAAATGCCAGCCAACTTGTCGTCTACGCGAATGGTCAGACGGATCGGCTCTTGTCCGATATCTTTATACACTTCGCCCATCGTCCAGCTTTGCAAAAAAGGACTGAATGGTTGCTTAAGAAGAAAGCTGTCCCACTCCTGCTTGTTTACGGCATGTGCAATGGAAATCTGGGTCATCGTATGAGGGAAGGACGAAGGATAGAAACAAGGTGCTTGGCCTGATGCAGGCTCATAGTCGGGTGCGTGGGCAGTGACAGGATTTGCAGGCATGCTGCCTCGGCAACCGGGTCTTCGCCCCAGCGGTAATCTGTTGCATCGAGGTCGACTGTATCGGGACAAATGACACAGCCGGTCCAACCATCATCCAGATAAATATTTTTTGCTTTCAGCGATTCGCGCAATTTTTCGGCGTCGCTGATAAACAGTGGGAATTTCTGGAGTGCCAGTTCGCCGTGTACGCCGGCAAGCAGTGGCCAGCGTTGCTTCTGGCCTTCTTCCAAGTAAAAAGCGGTGAGCATGCGTCTGTGTGCATTGATCTGTGATCTGCGTTTCCACTCGTGCAGTGCAATGTACGCACACGCGTTTGGCATGGTGTGCAGTACTGGTGCCATGCGGCCTTTCTTTTCACTGTCTTCCAGAATAGGCAGCAGCAGATGCATGCGGCGTAGCGACAGAAGCGCAGCCTTGCCGATACGCAGGCCGTACCAGAGTTTGTTCCAGGCATAGAAATTCGGATACTGCAGGTACCGTGCAACCGTCCACCAGGAGAAGGGAATAGCTTTTGCCTGCTGGTCGCGCAGTGCTGCCGAAATCGATCCATGGCGCGAGACAATCGCGCCACCCGTGACACCCGAAATAGCTTTGTCGCGACCGAAGCTCATCAGCACGAAATCACCGTACTTACCGATCGTTTCGCTGCCACCCTGGGAATCGGGAATCACATGTGCACAGTCTTCTATAAGGGCCAAGGAATGTTCGTCGCACAGAGACCGCAGTCGTAATGTCTGCGCCGGAATGCCAAAGGTATGCTGGCAGACAATCGCGCGTGTGCGGGGCGTAATAGCCTCAAGCACCGCATCGATATCCAAGTTCAGCGTCTCGCGATCAATATCCACATACACAGGTACGCCGCCAGCTGCATGAATGACGTTTGGCAAGACGACACACGTATAGCCCTGAATGATGATTTCCTCGCCGGGCTTGAGTTGGATGCTTCGCAGCAAAGCCAAAAACGCCTCACGACCTGTTGCAAACGTTATAACATCGCCATGAAACTCTTCTCCGATTGCTTTCTCCAGGGCACGCACGCTTTTGCCGTGAACGTAGGCCCAGGGAGCATACGACATTCTGACGGCCGTCAGCCTGTGACGTCTGTCGGCATGTGGTGCAAACGTGTGATGAATAGGGGAAAACAGACTCATGGCAGGAGTTTGGCAATCGTAGCATCGGACATCCGGCTGATACAGACAAGCAGCGAGTTTTTTGGCAGTTTGGTCTTCATGTTTTTCAGGAGCATCGCCCGATTGTCGAAGCCGCCGGTTTGGAAATACGGCAGGAAGCGTTTGGAGGTGATGAATGCCTGCGCAAAGACACTGCTGGCTCTTTTGGCGATTGCTTCGTGCAGCCCAGCTTCTTCTTTTCCCAGCTCAATAATACCACTGGTGATCAGATATTTCTGCGCATGCGGTTGAGCTGCCGCCCATTCAATCGCCGCATCGAAACTCTGTGGCGATGCATTGTAGGTAGCGTCCAGAATATCGATATCGTGCTCGTGGCGCAGGTTGAATGTATGTTGCTGTAACACAAAGCTCTGCAGTCGCTTCGCAATATCGTCAGGGGATTGGCCAAGCGTGCGGGCACAGCTGATGGCGAGTGCCGCATTCGGTACATTGTGAATGCCTTGGATGGGAATGCTGTACGATGTGCCGTCCATCACGAAATGAATACCAGAAGCGTCACTTGTTGCCTGCTCAACAATTGCGTCGGCTGGTTTGGCACTGCCAATCGTATGAACGGTCGCCTGCGCGCGCGTGCGCAGATAGTCGGCAAATGTATCGGTAGCTGGGAAAAAAGCATGGCCGGTTGCAGGCAGACTTGCGAATAATTCGGTCTTGGCCTGCGCGATATTCTGCCTGGAGCCGAAGAGCGCCAGATGCTCTTCGCCGATACGGGTGATAATCCCCATCGTCGGCTTTGTCATGCGGCAAATGGCATCTATTTCGCCCATTTTGTAGGCGCCCATTTCCACAATCGCCATACGACTATCGATACGTTTGAGGAGAGGGAGTGTTTGCAGTAGCCACATGGCCACCCCCATTTCGGTGTTCACGTGCTCGGGAGTCACCAGCGGAGAAAGCGGCGCCAGAATGTGGGCGAGCAATTCTTTGGTGGTTGTTTTACCCACACTGCCGGTGACACCAATCACCAGTAAATTGGAAAACTGATCGCGAAGCGCAGCTGCCTGAGCGGTGCGCTTTTTTTTGAGCAGCCGATCGATCGGGAGAAACAGTACCCAGGCAACAATCAGGAAAAGCGACTGCAGTGTTGGCAAGAAAGCCAGCCCGATCACGCCAGTTGTGTGGAGTGCCAGCTGTACTGTTGTAGTCAGAGTGAGCAGAATGGTGATGCCTAACAGGATTTTTGCTTTGAGCGTCCACGTCGGCATTTTCTGCCTGCGCAATGCCAGCTGAAGGAGGGACACTGTTGCAAGCGGAGCCAGCAAGAGGAGCGCGCAGCCCATCGGGAACAGCCGGATATCGAAGCCGCTGAGCGATACAATAACGAGCAGGACTATCCACAGGCCAAGAAGTGCCGGACGCAGGAATCCGAAAATCTGCGTGAAGAATCCTTCTGCCTTCAGGTGGTCGAGCAGTCTGTCCCAGCGCCATTCTTTACGCTGCCACAGGGTAACGAGTGTCAGCATCGGCGAGAGGCAGGCGACGAGCGTGAGTGCCGATAAAAGAACTGTCTGCGTCATAGAAACGAGCGAATGGTAGTGGCGATAGCATCAGCTTTGTCGCGGTGCACACCGTGACGGACATTGTCGAATGCGTGCAGAACGGCACGGGGAATTTCTTTCTCCATGATGAGCGCATCCGAAAATGGTGTCATGCCATCCTGCTTGCCCCAAAACAAATCCGTTGGAATATCGATGTGCGCAAGCAGCGGTCGTAAATCTTCCTGCGTGACATTGATGAGTGTCTGGCGCATGAGCGGACTCGCTTTCTCGTAGTCATGCACGCGCACGAGTTTGTAGAGGAGCTTCTTACCAATCGGCTGAAGAGTTTGAAGACCCGGAATCGACAGGAAAAATTTGCCGCTCTTGGCAAGTGTCAGTCCAACGGCACGTTTGATATGCCGTGCATGCTTGATGCCGGCGGCGGCACAGAGAAAGAGATGTTCGATTGGCACGCTGTGCCTGCAGGCAAGTTCGATTGCAATCCGTCCGCCATGTGAATGACCAAGTAAGAATAATCGTTCAATCTTTTGATCTTTCAGATAATGCTCGACCCAAGTGGCATAGTCGCCAACTGTCCACGGTTTCGTTGGTTCTTTCTCCTCACCAAAGCCCGGAAGATCGGGTGTCAGGATAATCAGATCGTCATTTTTCAATGCCTCCCGCAGCTGCGTAAAAGACTCTTTGGAACCACCCCAACCATGTAGGCAGACGAGTGTCGGTCTCATAGGTTTCCAGTATAGGGATAAGTCTGGAATCGGGCTATCCTTCCGTTTGGGTTCCGTCGCCCGAAATGGGTATCACAGGTCCCAGGTACTGCGGCTGCCTGTCTTGCACCACGTCGAGCACTGCTTTGATGCGCGCCAGCGGTTCGCGAAATGTCTGGCGAATGTAATAGTAGGTGGGATAGCGTCGGCCGGTTGCGCCTACTCCAACAGCATCCATGCCCAGCGCATGGGCCAGGTACAGCGCACGGGGCAAGTGAAAGGCTTGCGTTGTGATAATCAGGCTCGTCACATCAAATACATCACGGGCACGATACATACTGTCGTAGGTATCGAATCCGGCGTGGTCCATGAAGATGTCTTCTTTGGGTACGCCGCGATCCATCAAATACGTTCGCATGGCGTTCACTTCGTCGTATGTTTTGCGGCCGTGATCGCCGGAGACAATAATTTTGGCCGCCTTTTTCGCCTGATATAACGCGAGTCCGGTTTCCAGCCGGTCACGCAAAAACGCCGAGGGTTCGCCCGACGGATACACTTTTGCGCCCAGCACCATAATGGCCTGCTTATTTGGAACATTACTCAGCGCAAAGACAGAGGTTTTGGTGCTGCGGATAATCGACAGACTGATGGAGGTCGATACGAGAATGGCGAGCAGCACGAGGATGCCAACCGGCAGAAGAAGCATGCGGAGGAGGGGGCGAAAGCGCATCATACGGACACTGTTGCCATGCGGGCAATATCGGCGCGGACAGCAGCGGCGGTGCGGATAGTGCCGGCGCCTTTGGTGATGATGATGTGCGGACAATCTTCCGGTGCACGGTCACGGGTCACGATCTGGATGATATTCGCGGTTCCTTTCAGTTGGCCGATAGTTGATTTAAGTGGTACTTCTTCCATCTGGATGCGCACCGTACAGTGCTTATCATTCTTCTTAAGGCTTGCTACAAAGCGCAGGGTCATCTGTTTTTTCTTGGCCTCATCCGATCGCTGTTTCATTTCACTGTCGGCTTCGCGAATGGCGGCGAGAAATTTTTCGGTGTCACGTATCTCGCCAAAACGGGCAGGCAGAAGCGGCTCTACTATCATATCTTCCGTTGCATCCACGCCGGCAGTGCGCGCGAGAATGAGCATTTTACGTGCGATATCGAGTCCGTTGAGATCATCCCACGGATGCGGTTCAGTGTATTTTTTCAGATGCGCATCGGCGACGATTTTCGAAAATTGCTTTCCTTCCTCCAGTCCGGACATGATGTACCCGAGCGTCCCCGAAAAACAGCCTTGAATGCTCTTGAGCGGATCACCAATCGCCATCATATCCTGCACATACGTCGTCGCATCGCCGCCGGCCATCACTGTAGCGTTATAGCCATAGTGCCACCTGTTTGCAGTGAGAGTTTTGAAGGTGTCGTACGAGAAAAGTGACAGTGGATTCTTGTTGGCTGTGGCAATCCGAAAACCTTTCTTGATGAGTTCGATGTGAAGATCGCACATGTCCTGAGAGGCATCGGCTGTGACATCGACAATAATCGTTTCCTCGGGCAGTTTTTTTATCAAAATCGCGGCGAGTGCGCTTAACGATTTGTAGGCAGTCGCACGGGTTTTAAATGTATCGCGATCGCAGAGCGTAATGCCGTCCACAATGCCGTCGAGCTTGAGTATGTAACCGCTACTGTTGGCGAGTCCGACGATTGTCGATTGATCGAGCTTGTAGATCTGCTGAATGAGCGTGGATCCGACATTGCCTGTATGTCCGAGGATGAAGAGTTTTGTCATACAGGCACTATAAAGACTAAATCGTGGCTTGTCTGTATCGTATTGCTTCATTATTCATTAATCAGGCTACTGGACTGATCATCGTGCTCACGTTCGAGCGGATGAGTCAGGCTCTTGGGCTGGAAAAACAGGATGATGATAGCGACGAATGCGGCAAGTATAGCGACGTCGATTGCCCAAAAAATGAGCTGCTGCTCGGGACCCGGTAGAGACGGAAACCACCTGGTCGAATGCCACGACAGTCCGCGCAGTGCGGCAAAACAGGCGCTGAGGGCGAGTGAAATGTAGTAATCGACCGGAAATAGCCAAAACCAGCTGCGAAACCACCAGATGTTGCCTTTCATGTAGCGCTTCCAGCCGAAGTACGGGTTTAAAATAAACCACAGCAAATCCCACAGCATCGTAAACTGGAAATAGCACGAGAGAATGCTGAATTCCAGCGCACTCGACCAGCCGGAAAACAGCAGCGGAAAGTGGAACATCAGAAACAGCAGTCCGTAGAAGAACAGGTGATAGCCAGTTAAGGATTTGCCATTGAGCAGCCTCTTAAACAGCGCCGTATCCAACCGCCACGTCGGCAAGTACGTCGCCCAGCCGTGAGGTCCTTCTACTTCTATCTCGAAGAGTGCTGTTATAATCGAAATGGTCAGAACAAAGAGAGATAAGACGATTGTGTACGGAAGTTCCGGAGCCATCATAATGTCTGGATTGTAGACCTGATTGATTGACGGGCGGAAGGGAACAAAATTTGATTGTTCTTTACAAGGTGATACACCTTTGGTACACTTATGCATATTCTCTCTTAATGTTATGCCTACTCTCAAAAAGCGCCTGAACATCACTCTCTCCAAAGAAATGGCGTTATTTTTGCAGAAAGTCTCTGTTCGCGACGGTGTTCCTCAGGCTACTAAAGCTTCCGAGTTGCTCGAAAAAGTAATGGAGATAGAAGAAGATGAATATTTTAGTACTGTTGCTGATACTCGTGCTAAAGATACAAAGGCTGGGACAATGTCTCATGATGAATTTTGGTCGAAAACTCTATGATGTATGTTATTCGCTACAGTAAGCATATTGATTTGAAGAAGTTCAAAAGTATTCCTGCTAATGACAAAAAACGTCTCAAGCAAGCTATAGAGAAGAAGCTGGCTGTTGATCCTGTTCATTTTGGCAAGCCACTGAGAAAATCTCTCTACGGTTCTCGTTCATTGCGAGTTGGCGAATACAGAATTATTTACAGGATTCAAAAAGATATCGTCGAAATTCTGCTCTTTGGTCATCGATCGACTATTTATTCTGATGCGGAAGATGTGATGTAAATTTATCTGGTGATGTAGGAGTTGCAGTATGCCTCTTCAAGTTTAGGTGCCTATTGGGCTTAGTGGTTTACTTCTAGCTAGGTTTTTGTAATCAAAACGCTATTCTGTACCCATGGAAATAACTCTAGCTTCGGCAACTCTTTATGTTGTGAATATAGCACTTGAAAATTGGCTATGGGCTGTTCTAGTTATTATCTGCTTCGCATTACCAGCACCCTACTATTCCTTGAAGCTCATTCGACGGAATAGGTGTCTTGGTCGAAATATTTACAGCGAACTCGCTCTGGCAGATCGTTTTATGGATGTCTGGAATGCCACATCCACTCTTGCTTCGGGGAATCAACAATATCATTGGGCATTCGTGCCAAATGGGAATAGTGCTGCAGCGCAGCTAGGTAATATTGATAAGCAACTTGCGAAGTGGAAACTAGTTCAATTTGTTTCTATGGCTGGCACCTTCGGTGGTTCGGTAACAAGCGTCAGGTCAATGCGGAATAGGTATCTTCTTCGAAATTGGCTAGTGCTCCTTTTGGTACTTTGGTTGCGCGTGACAATCTTCGGAGATCGTTACTCGCACATTGCGAGTGGAAATGGAAGATTCAATGAAAAAACTTTAAAGAGAATGTACTGGGAAACGTCGTTTGGGCTTGTTGCACTGTTCGTTCTTATGATAATCCTGGTCCAAAATTTTTTATGAGCAACTTATAAACCTTATTTGGTGTCACGGGCCGGGATTGAACCGGCGACCCCGGGCTTATGAGTCCCGTGCTCTACCAACTGAGCTACCGTGACATGTTGGTACGTTTCGTTGATTTCAAACGATCTGTCGTAGAAAGGCGCTGTTTCGCTCAGCGCGGAGCGAATTATGTCTCAAGAAGGCTCAATTTTGAAGAGCATTTTGCTTTTTCCTCTATTTGTTGGCTTTAGCTGGCATAAAAAACAAACTCGCAGCCATCATCACAAGTCCAATATCGCGTACACCAACATCGTTCCAGACGATTTCTTTATGTTATTTCAATACATGCAGATAAAATTTCATTGATAGCGTACAATCTCTTCATCTTATGAAACACCGTCTTCTTCAACTGGCTGCAGCTGCCGTCTTTATTGGCGCCTGCTACTACATTTACCTGCAGATTAGGCCGCACATTCCTGCCAAAAATCCGGATCCCAACCATACGCATGCGGATTTTGCGGTGTGGATAGATGGTCGGATGTGGGATTTCTCGCAGGCTCATTACATGTCCGGCCTCTCCACTGACGATCACACCGGTGGTACGCATGGCGAGAAGGATCTGTATTTTCATCTTCACGATAATAATGGCCATGTGATTCACAGTCACAAGCCAGGTTTGCCGCTGGCCCAGTTCTTTACTTCGCTCGGTTGGACGTTTGCCGATGGCTGTTTTTCGACCGATACCGCTGAGAAATTTTGTAACGATGCCACTCGGACGTGGCAAATGTACGTGAACGGACAGAGCCAGCCGTTCGATCTGAGTTATAACTTTGCCGATGACGACAAGATTTTGCTTACCTACGGCGCAGATAAGGCTGAAATACAGAAAGAACTGGATCAGCTGACCGACGACGCCTGCAAATATTCCAAAACCTGCCCGTGGAAAGGTGCACCGCCCACCGAAAACTGCATTGCAGACCCGAAAGTTCCGTGCAAAATAGTTCCGTAATCATTCTTTCTTCTCTCGTATGCATATTGTTCTGATTGTCGGTGGTACGAACGAAGCCAGTAACAGTTTGACTGTCGGCAAAGCGTTTGTGGATGGCATGGCCAAAGCAGGGGATATGACCGTCGATACATTTCGGCTGAAAGACATGACGATTGAACATTTCACTATCGAAAAGCATTACACTACTCCGCCGCAGAGCAACGACGATTACTACACCATCGAGAAATCGATTGCGACGGCTGATGCGGTGGTTATCGCTACTCCTATCAGGAACTTCAGTATTCCCGGGAACCTCAAAAACTTCATCGATCGTCTTGGTGCATTTGGCTTGGATAAAGAAACGCACTCGCAGGGAACGCTCGGCGGAAAACCGTTTTACTTTATCCTCACGGGTGGCATGGCCAAGCCGGGTTGGACATCGTTTCTCTCAATCACTACCTCACACTTACAGGAAGCAATGCGTTACTTTGGGGGATCAATCGTCGGCACACACTTCGAAGGTCGCTGCACGCCGGGCAAAGGTGTGTTTGGATTGGTGGTCGATAAGCGCACGGAATCGCTCACCGCAGCATCTGCCAAAGGCGAGGCATTTGCCAAGTTGGTTGATACATTCAAGAAGACCGGCAAATTGCCGCTTAAGAATGCTTTGTCGTATAAGTTATTCCGCTTTGCATTTGGGGTGGTGAATAGGGTGGTGTATATGTTTGATTAGGGTCATGGTTCGACTGCGCTCACCATGACACCTCTCAGTTCACCATAACAACTCTCCGTTCACCATGAAGCCTTTGTGCTCACCATGATACTTTCACGATGGTACTTGTGTCATCCTGAGCGCAGTCGAAGAATGTCACAATCTCGCCCCCAGTACAAAGAACGCCGTAAAGCCAATGGCCATCACAAACGGTGCAAGTTCTGAAAGCCAGTTGCGTTTGTGCGGCTTGAATCCCCGCAGCAGCAGCGAGTTGGTCACAACGGACACCGAACT
The DNA here is from genome assembly GCA_937863435.1 of uncultured Candidatus Peregrinibacteria bacterium. GTDB lineage: Bacteria > Patescibacteriota > Gracilibacteria > Peribacterales > Peribacteraceae > JAGOTD01. The sequence goes on along the minus strand of CALMES010000157.1, from coordinate 17,713 downwards.
GAGTGCCATCGCGAGTCCTGCGAGTTCGGGCTTGAGAATCACACCATAATTCACAAAGAGCCGGGCGGCGATGGGAATACCCACGACATTATAGAAGAGCGCGAAGAACATGTTCTGGCGGATCTTGCTCATCGTTGCCTTGCTAAGTTCGAGTGCTGTTACGACATCCCGCATATCACTTTTCACAAGTACGATGTCGCCTGTTTCGATGGCGATGTCTGTTCCACTTCCCATCGCAATGCCGAGATCGGCCTGGATGAGTGCAGGGCTATCGTTGATACCATCGCCGACCATGGCGACTTTGGTATGAGTCGACTGCAGTGCTTTGATTTCATTGGCTTTTCCTTCCGGGCTGATGCCGGCGCGTACGTCGTCGATGCCGATTGTCTTGGCAATTGCCTGCGCTGTACGAGGCGTATCGCCGGTGATCATCAGTGTTTTGCAGCGCATCTTTTTCAGTCGCTCGATTGCCTCTGCTGCTTCCGGTTTGACGGTATCGGCAACCGCAATCCAGCCGATTAATTGCGCATTCTTGGCCAGAAACATCACTGTTTTTCCGGCATCGGATAGTCCGTGAATAATTTCCTGATGAGCAGTGAGATCAATCTTCTGGTCGATCATCAGCGCTTCATTGCCGAGCATACATTCATCATTTCCGATCTTTCCGCGAATGCCCTTCCCTGTCACCGCTTGAAAATTTTCGATCGTCGTAAGTTGTAAATTGTGCTGTTTGGCTGCGGAAATAATCGCATGGGCAAGCGGATGTTCCGATGCTTGTTCGAGCGACGCCGTGATCATCAGCAGTTCGTCATCGGTTCCTATCAGTGCGTGTTTATCGGTTACCGACGGTTTACCGATAGTGAGCGTGCCGGTTTTATCGAAAACAATCGTGCGGATTGTTCCGGCAGCTTGCAACGCTTCGCCGCCGCGGATCAAAATCCCCAGCTGCGCGCCGCGACCGGTTGCTACCATGATAGCTGTCGGTGTTGCAAGGCCGAGCGCGCACGGACAGGCGATGACAATCACTGAGACGAACGCGAGAAGCGCGAACGTGATCGTTTGGCCGGCGATGATCCAGCCGATGAGTGTGATGAGGGCGATTGCTATCACTGCCGGTACAAACCACGCAGCGATGCGATCGGCAACGTTCTGGATATCCGCTTTCGATCCTTGTGCGTCTTCCACAAACTGGACAATGCGTGCGAGCGCGGTATCGGTTCCCACTTTTTCGGCTTTGTACTGCAGTGATCCACTGCCATTGATCGTTCCGGCAAATACGTGGCTGCTTACAGCCTTTTCAATCGGTACACTTTCGCCGGTGAGCATCGATTCATCAATCGATGAACTGCCAGACATCACGATGCCATCGACGGCTATTTTTTCACCCGGTCTTACCATCAGCATATCGCCGACACGGATCTGTTCGATGGAGACATCTACCTGATCACCGTTTGGGTTGATGATACGTGCGGTTTTCGGCGACAGTTCAATCAGCTTCTCAATTGCGGCGCTTGTTTTGCCTTTGGCGCGCGCTTCCAGCCACTTGCCAAGCAGAACGAAGGTAATCAGAAACGCGCCGATTTCGAAGTACAGATTGTCAAAATGTCCGATAGCACTCCCCGTATGAGCAATGCCCATCATTAATTCAATGAAACTGAAGATATACGCGGTCGTCGTGCCGATAGCTACCAGGCTATCCATGTTGAAGGTACGGATTCGCAGTGCCGAGAAAGCGCTTCGGTAAAACTCCAGTCCCAAGGAAAACTGAATCGGAGTGGCGAAAAAGAGCGAGGCGATACCCATGTAGGGCATCAGTAGCATTGCAATCGTCGTTTCGGGGAAGAAGCCCAGAATCATGAATATGAGGAGTGGCAGAGTGAAGAGCGCGCTGAGGCGTAGTTTTTTTCTGATTGTGTCGATCTCGGCCTGCTTACGCTTTTTATCAGCTTCGCGATCGAGATTCGTTGCAATCATGGCATCGAAGCCGGCATGTTGTATGATTTGGATGAGAGCGGCCTCCGTCGTTTGCGTTTCGTCGAACACAACCGTTGCTTTCTCCGTCGAGAAATTCACGTGAGCCTCGCTCACGCCGGATACTGCTTGCAGAGTGCGGCTCAAACGTGCGCTGCAGCTGCCGCAGTGCATGCCGACAATCGCAAATGATGTTTTCATTTATGACGGCAGAACGTGAATATCTGCCTTGTACATGCCCATGGAACAGGCGAGTGTAATTGTTTGAGAGGCAACAGGAGTGGGGAGCTTAAGCCAGTTTGCGCCTTTGTTGATGGGCACGCTGATATTTGCGCCCGGTACGGTTAAGAAGCTGGCGCAGCCTGACACATCTTCCGGCGCAACGGCGTACACGTACGTCGTCATGTTCGGCTTGATGGTAAAGGCATTGGGAGTGTAGCCATTGCTGTGGACGTACATGCGGATAATCTGATCGCCCTTGGCGTCGATGCTCACGGCACCGTCTGCCTGTACCGGTTGAACGAAACCAAGAGTCGGCACATGCACGCCGGCAAGTGTGAGGCCATTGGAGATATTCGAGAGGCCCAGCAACACGACGAGCGTGCCCGAGACTGTAAAGAATGTCCGGGCGTAACGACCGTGCACAAACGAACTCATAATGCTGATGCCAAGCAGTGATGGCAGTGTGCCGATGGCAAACGCAAACATCAGTAAGCCGCCGGCCATAAAACTTCCGGAGCCGAGAGCAACGAGCTGCATGGACTGGGTGAATCCGCACGGAACAAAGAAGGTGAGCGCACCAAGGACGAGTGGCATGAGGGGATTGCGCGACTCTGACAGTGCGTGAATGCGTTTCCAGATGGAGCGAGGAAGTGGGATCGTGCAGTATTTTTTGGGTAATATATGGAGCATGTTGAGGCCAAGAGCCAGCATGACAATCGACATGGCAATCGTAAGGACTCCTGTGGTGCCGATAGAAAGCGTGAGCTGTCTGCCAATCTGTCCGATGAGTCCGCCAAGCAGGAAGTAGCCAATAAGACGACCGATATTGAAAATCAGCATCGGCCACAGGCGGACAATCGGTGCCTGTTTCTGATGTGTCTCGCTCCACTTGGCCGAGACAGACAGCAAGAGTCCGCCGACAACCGCAAGACAGCTGGAAACCGAGGCAGCAACGCCAATGAGTACGGCAGTCAAAAAGCCGGTATTCTGACCGGTTGCCGGTGCAAAATCACTCAGAGCGCTGTGACTCAATACTTGTTGAAGTGCCAGCAAAATGAGGGTTGTCAGGAAAATGGCGAACCAGTCGGGTCGCAACTTCGCGGGAGTGTTGCAGTCGTCGCATGTGTCGTGAGACGCGTGAGTGGTTTTTTTTGTCATGCAAAAGTATGCAAAAGGCTGAGAGTTTGATTGTACCACATTCGATTTAGTTGCATCGCAAAAAGATTGAGATAATGTGCGGCTATGACGCAGGTTTGGCCACCTATTACCATGGCGACGCAGCATCCGGACAATGCGTCGATTCCGTGGTGGCGCAAAGATGCGTTTGTGCCGACGCAAGATGAGCTTGCGGAAATGACACTGCTTTTTGAGGAATTGCCGATCGATGAATACATGTGGGACTGGGAGGGGAAATACGTGGATGAAGCGGTGGGCGAAAAACTGTTTTCGCGCGCGCAGGAACTGTTTACCAGGCGACCGCTTGGCGAGGAGCTGCATCTTACGTACCGGATTCCGGCATTCGATGGTGAAAAGATGCACCGCATGGCGCGGGCGTTCATGAATATTCTGTCGCTTGCGGATCTGTCTAAAGACATCGGACTTGCCAGGCCGGCTGTCACCGAAATGTTCCTGCCACTCACCACTTCCGCCGATCAACCTAGAAAAGTCCGCGAGACGTTCAAGGAAGTGATGAAGTATCACCGCGCGATTTTTCATACCGACAGCACGCAGGATTCACTCATGCAGTCGCTGTTTGAAGTGACGCCATTGGTAGAGGATGTTGATTCATTGCTCTCGATTGAAAAGATCCTGCAGCCGTATTGGAGTTCGCTCGTCAAAGAAAAGCCCGATATCGCCACGCGCGGTCAGCGTATTTTCCTTGCCAGGTCCGACCCGGCTATGAATGCAGGGCTCATGCCAGCGGTATTGGCAGTCAAAGTCGCCTTGAGTACGATCAGCACCCTGTCGTCATCCCTCGGTTTTGCGGCGCATCCGATCCTTGGTACAGGTTCGCTCCCGTTTCGCGGGAGTGTGAATCCCACCTACACCGATCCGTTTCTCAGGCAGTACGCAGGCACTCGCACCTATTCGATTCAGTCTGCTTTCCGCTACGACTACCCGAAAGAGGAAGCAAAACAGGCACTCGAAAAGATTCGTGCTGTGTCTCCGACTCTGTCGACGATTGTCGTTCCCGATGCCGATAAACAGCGCATCATTGCTCTGTGTAAAAACATGTCCGCCCTGTGGCGGCCGACCATTGAATCGATTGCCCCGCTCATCAACGCGGTTGCCGCTCATGTGCCGCCGCGCCGTGAGCGCCTGCAGCACATTGGTCTTTTTGGCTACAGTCGCGGCATTGGCAAGGTGCGTCTGCCACGTGCAATCGGGTTTACGGCCGCTCTCTATTCCATTGGCGTGCCACCGGAATTCATCACTACTGGTCGTGGACTCAGGCTGGCGCAGACAAACAATCAGCTCGATCTTTTGGAGACGTATTATCCGGCACTGCGCGACGACTTACAGCATGCCGGCAAATACTTAAACCGCGAAAATCTCTCGCTACTAGCCAAATCCGACGCTCAGTTTGTCGGTATTCAGGAAGATATTGCAGCTATCGAAAGTATTCTCGGCATTCAGCTGACACAGGAAAAACCACATCATCTCATCCATCGCAATCTCACGTCCTCCATCTATCAACGACTAATGGCAGATGAAAACGATCCCCATTTGGCGGCGGATATTGTCGAAGCCGGAATAATTAGAAAAAGTTTAGGATAGAATCAGGGAGAAAAATACGAAGGTCAAAATACTAAATTCGAGACAAATTCGAATTTGAAAATTAGAATTTCGAAATTGTTTAGTGCTTGGTTCTTTGATCTTCGTATTTTTTCTTACGCCCCTTTTCTTCTTTCTGCTATGATTGTGTCATGAATCCCGCCCACTCTTCTCAGAACGACGACGATAAAAAGAAGGCTCAGACAGCTCACGATGATCCGCTTGCACAGGCGATGAAAGACGCTCAAGCCAATGACGACGAATTACAGAAACTGCTGAAGAAAATTGCTGAACTTGAAGAGCAGATGAAGCCTCTCAAAGAGGCATCGGCTCGCGCGCAAGCCGAGCTGCAGAATGCCAAAATGCGGATGGAAAAAGAGGCGTCCGATTTGCGGAAGTACGCTTCCGAAGGCGCGCTCATCCGCCTGCTTCCGACCATCGATAATCTTCAGCGCGCTTTTAAACACTTGCCCCAAGATTTGGCGGGCAACGAATGGGTGAAGGGAGTAGTTTCTATCGAACAGGATTTCATGAAGCAGCTCTCTGGTATGGGTCTAATGAAGATGGAAGCGCTCGGACAAATGGCCGATGCCAACAAGCATGAAGTGCTCATGGAAGGCCCCGGCGAGAAAGGGAAAATCTTGGAAGTGTTCGAAGAAGGCTACGAACTGAGCGGTAAAGTGTTGCGACCGGCGAAAGTGAAGGTGGGGGGAGGAATGTAGAATGTACAATTGACAATGTACAATGAGATCACAGTTATAAAACCCGCAGCAGCGATTTGCGAATCGCTGTTAATTATTCCAACATAAAAGGAGCGGCATGCTTGGCGCGGCGGTTTATCATGTCTGTCGCGACGCGCCGTACTGTGGCTATTCAATCCACAATCATTATGTGGTGAAATACATCAAATAGCCGGCACGTCGCGACAGAATCTTTATTACATAAAACCTCGAGCTGAGCTGTTGATTATTATTCCTGTATCTCGCTCCGAAACTGTTCGCCTCTGTCCTCAAAGTTTTTGAAATATCCGTAGCTGGGCGAGGCGGGGGAGAGTAGACAAATGAATGTATTTGGCGTGTTCTTGCGTGCGAGAGCGACGGCTTCTTTCATATCGGCAGCGTTCCAGAGAGTAGGTAACGCAGTGTGATGCGTATGTTCGATAGCTGCACGAATGGTGGCGCCACTGCCTGGCATCAGAATAATGTGCTTGATGTGCGGGCTTTGGACAATCTTTTCAGCGAGTTCGCGGAAATCGTAGCCGCGATCCTGGCCACCCAGAATCATTGTTCCCACTTTTCCGTCCAGTGCATCGAGCGCGGCCATGGCAGACTGGGGAGTGGTGGAAATGGAGTCATTCACCCATTCAATACCGGCCTGCATGCCAAGTGATTGCAATCTGTGTGGCAAACCACGGAAGTTTTTCACGGCTTTGAACATGATGTCTTCCGGTATCTGTAGCAGCGAACCGACTTTCAGTGCGGCGGTAATATTGGCCAAATTATGCTGACCGAGAAGCTGGATTTCATTTAGGCCAATCGGGCATTCGCTTTGCAAGTACTGAATGCGCTGACCTTTGCTTTCGCGTGCGATTTCCGCTGCTCCGGCCCACTCAGCATTGAAAAATATTTTGTCGTGTTCTGTCTGGAAGCGCGCGATGTGCTTTTTGGCATCCATATACGCAGCCAGTGAGCCATGATAATCCAGGTGTTCGGGAAAAAACGACGTAACCACCGCAATATGCGGGCTGATGGACATATCCATCAACTGGTAACTGCTCATTTCGTAGACGAAGTACGTCTCTGGCGTCGCTTCGGCGATGTACGTGATGGCTGGCACGCCGATGTTGCCGACCAGAAATACATTTTTGCCTCCGGCTTTGAGTATTTCGTAAATCAGCGAACTGGTCGTGCTCTTCCCTTTGGAGCCCGTCACGCCAATGACAGTCGCGCCGGTTGGCGCCACACTTTCGAGGAAAATTTGCGTCGCAGAGGTCATTTTGTCTTTCACTGGCCCGAATTCAGGTTTGGGCGGAATGCCGGGAGACTTGATGATTACATCAAATTTATCCAGATTTTTGAGCCAGCCGGAACCGATCTGCAGCCAGTATTTGCCTGGTGCTGTTTGTATATTTTCATTCGCATCCGCGATTGTCACCTCGGCCTGTGGCGCGAAGCGTTCGAGTGCCGCCAGTGTTGCCTGTCCTTCGCGGCCGAAGCCGAGAATGCACACGTTTTTGCCGTTTACATCTTTGATATGCATGATTACGCAAAGAAGGGGAATTTGCCCTTATACTCGCTTGGAATAGCGTGATCGGCAACTGGCGTGAATTGCTGTTCGATCATGCCATGCACGTCATCCGGCAAATTGGCTTCTTCCAGCGCCATCTTCATTGCTGCTGCCTCTTTCCACTCATTATTTTCATGTGCCAGAATGAACGCGGCGAGCGTTTCTTCCGGTGTACCGACACATTCAAACGGTTTGTAGTTTTCTATGCCGAGTAGTTCTTTATACAGAGGAATGAGTGACTCATCGTCCAGCAAATTTTTCCCGAACATCTCCATCAGCGTCTTTTTGGGAATGAACGGCGTGAGAATCGCAAACACAAACGCGCACTTTGGACAGCGCTGACACCACCTCTCGGCTGATTTCTCTTTTACAATCTTCCAGTTGGCGTTGCAGCTGGTTGTGAGGGTCAAATACTGCGGATATTTGCTGAAGAGTCTCGCAATGTGAATTTCAGATAATGGCCGCAGTAAGCTGAAATACTTGATTGATGAGCCAATCGTCATACTCAGATAATTCTGAAGCATGCGTTCAAACTCGAGCCCTTTACTCCACTGATGATTGATCATTTTTCCATGGAACTCGACGTTGCCTTCGTTGGCGCTGCGCTCGTTGCTCATCGCTATTGCATCGTAGCCATACAGAATGCCGACGACGATCAGCAAGAAGGATAAATACGCGGTAATGGGAATATGTCCATTCAGTGCGCCGTCTTTATTCAATTCAAACAGAGCAGGGGAGAGTGATCGCTTGATTTCCAGCATCGGCAGGCCGATTTCTTTGGCGAGAACATCGATGAGCGGATGCGGTTCCATTCGGATTAAAGTGCAATCGAAACCAGCTTCTTTGAGCAATTCGACAGTAACGGTCGAGTCTTTGCCGCCGCCGAGGGGGACGAGGACTTTGGAATGGGGGCTTTGGAATTGGGACTGCTGATTTTTCTTATCAATATTCCCTCCAGAGCGGGCGTTTTTATCCTGAGTCGTATCGAAGGACCCGCCCGCGGTCTCCGATTGTGTTGTGTCTGCCGTTATCGGAAAATTAATGAGTCCGCGAAAATCGATGTTATTTTTATAGAAATACTCACCCAGACCATTCTCGTACACTTTTTTCCAGAAAGCCGCCTCTTCCTTGCTCAATGAACCCGATTTGATCTCTATTTTCTTCGGCAAACACGTTTTGTAGTAACTGATCCCGCCGATCATATGCAGGGCAAAAAGTGCGCGGTCTAGCGCTGCGTTATTGTAGTCTGCAAGCGGCGAATCGGTCGGCAGTGTGATTGTTTCGGTGAACTGAATCTCGTCATCCAAACCATAGTTCAAACTGATCGTGCGCGTGGCCGCATCGAAAGAGTAGGAATCGAAGATGAACGAGGTGAATTGCTTCATCGGGTTCATTGTATCGTTTTGCTGTGATTGTTGCGAATTTCAATGGTGCCGAGAGTGGGAATCGAACCCACACACCTTGCGGTACACGATTTTGAGTCGTGCGCGTCTACCAATTCCGCCATCCCGGCACGGCGCTATCCTACAATGTAACATCGCCACTGCCAAACGCTCCTGCAATAGTAGTCTGGGAGCAGGTCGCGTATAGTGTAGAAATTCACTGTTCTGCCTATGCAATACGTCATCCTCGCCATCATCCTACTTGTGATTATCGGTATTATTATCGGAGCCCTTCTCGTTGGCCGCAAGCGGTTTCTCTCGGGCAGCGCCTTGCAGCAAATCAAGCACGCATGGAAAAAGGTGGAGGCGATCGAAAATCCGAACTTGCAGATTATGGAAGCCGACAAAGTACTGGATCACGCGCTCAAGCTGCTTGGCTACAAAGGCTCACTCGGCGAAAAGCTGAAGCAGGCTGGGCCACGGTTTAACGACTTAAATGCGGTGTGGTACGCACACAAGTTGCGCAATACACTGGCACACGAAATGAATGCACAGATTTTTCGGACAGAAACCGAAAAAGCGATGCGTATTTTCAGGAGGGCGCTGGGGGATTTGGGGATGAGGTAGATTATCGAATCCAGACTGGCCCCTCACTCGTTTCACCTGAGATGTCTATTATCGGATATCCGCGTGGTTGCTGTATTCCGTTAATGCATACTTCACCATTCTTGAGCTGAAATGCTGCAACAATGCCTGTTCTTGTTTGTTGATCGACTGTTTGAATGTTCGTCTTTGTTGCAGGCTCTTGAACTCCTTTAATTGTATCAATAGAAAAAACGTCGGCAACATCGGCAGGAGTCATGGCAGATTGTTTTTTAACAATTGCGGTAGTACCGTTGGCTGAAGGTGCTAATGTTCCTATAGCTTGTGAATCTATACCTTTTTTTGGTGATATCAATCAAAATGCATCAGCACCCTATGCGCATCGCATCCTTATCACCTGCAATCACTGAAATCCTTTTCGCGCTTGGGCTCGAAAAGAACATAGTTTGCACCGACCAGTTTTCGGATTGGCCGGAGAAAGCGAAAATATTGCCGCATCTCAAAGATCATCAGAAAATTAATATTGCTACACTTCGTGAGTATCAGGCAGATCTCATTTTTACGTCCACACTCGTACAGCAGAAATTAGCAGAACAACTCAAAGCCGATGGACTCCCGGTTGTCCATCAAGACCCGCGCAGTCTTGGTGACATCTACGAAAATATCCGTACGCTTGGCATGTTGCTCGAAGCCGAGCCCGAGGCGCGCGAGCTTGTTGCGCGCATGCAGTTCGGCTTTTCGCAGGTGAAAAAGAAAGTCGGCATTCTCTCAAGGCGTTTTAAAGTATACGTCGAAGAGTGGCACAACCCGCCGATGGTCAGTGGCAATTGGGTGCCGGAAGTCGTGCAGATGGCCGGCGGCATTCCACTCGCGTTACCGCGAGGATCGGCGAGTCGGGAGGTGACATTGCATGAGGTGCAGACATTCAATCCGGATATGATCGTCCTCAGCATTTGCGGTGCAGGTTCGGCTGCCAATAAATCACTCATCGATCAACGTGCCGGATGGAAAGATCTGCCGGCGGTTCAAAAAGGCCGCATCTTTGTGATTGATGATTCGCTGCTCAACAGGCCAGGTCCGCGTTTGGTAGAAGGTGCGCAGCGATTATACGGCTGGATGTTTCAGCTGGCGCATGGGGGGTGATCATTGAGACGGCCGTCTGGCCGTCTGACAGTCGAGACGCGCCGGATAGTTGGATGTGTTTCATCGGGCTATGATTGTGGGTAGAAAAAGAAATAGCTGGCGCGTCTTTACTGAGCGATGATTGGCAGATCACTCAGCTGAGTCTTTACAGACTGACTGTCGATCGGCACACTGCAATCCTATGTTCGACACAGCAATTATCGGCGTCGGCGCCGCCGGATACACAGCCGCCATTTACACAGCGCGTTACCAGCTTTCGACGCTCATTATCGGTGCAGAAGAAGGTGGCATGGGACAGACGGCAGCCGAAGTCGGCAACTGGCCGGGGATTATCGAAATCCGTGGTCCGGATCTTATGGAGAACTTCAAAAAGCATGCAACAAGTTTCGAGCAGGTAAAACATATGATCGGTCGTGTGAATGAAATCCAGCAGATCGAAGGCGGTTTCAAATTACTGTTGGCAGATGGATCGTTTCAGGAAGCCAAGACGGTCATATTGGCGACAGGTTCCAACAAGCGTCATTTAGGAATAAAGGGCGAAGCCGAGTTTTCGGGGAAAGGAGTGACGTACTGTGCCACCTGCGATGCGTTCTTTTATCGCAACAAGACAGTTGCTGTTATTGGAGGAGGGGACAGCGCCGTGGAAGGCGCAGCGATTGCGGCTCAGGTTGCCAAGACCGTGTACCTGATTCATCGCCGTAACTCGTTCCGCGCCGAGCCGTACTGGGTGCAGAAAGTGAAAGAGAAGACGAACATTGTCATGGTGCTCGAAAATACCATCACGGAAGTACTCGGCGAACAGAAGGTAACCGGCGTCAAACTTGAAAAGCCGTTCAATGGCTCCGATACACTCGCACTCGATGGCGTTTTCATCGAAGTCGGTTCCATTCCAAACGTAGGGCTCGCAACAAAAATCGGCTGCAAGCTCGACGATAAAGGTTTCATGCAGGTCGACGCTGCTATGCGCTCGACTGTCAAAGGTATTCTCGGCGCTGGCGATGTCACAAGCGGCTCCAATCATTTTGCTCAGTTTACAACTGCTGCCGGTGAAGGGGCGATTGCCGCTAACAGCGTGTTTAACTATCTGCAGGCAGGCGATGGCGGATGGTTGCAGGGAGCATGTTAAGAATGCAGTATTCCGTATGCAGAATGAAGAATTGTTTTGCTCTTCTCAGCTTCATGATTCTGCATACTTCATTCTAAATTCTATATACTTGCTTCATGTGGATTTTATTCACTCTTCTTTCGGCAGCCAGTTGGGCATTAGTGAATGTACTGGATTCGAGTCTGACAAAGCGATATAAAAAGCCGACGGTCATTTTCATGGGCGTGCAGGCATTGTTCAGTCTATCGATTTTGATTCTTCTGAGTACCTTTCTGCCTATTGCGACAACTTGGCATCTGCCGCTTCTGGCAGTGGGTATCTGTTCGTATTTCGGTGATTTCTTTCTTTTTTACGTCCTTAAACGTATCGAGGTATCGGTAGTAAATGTCGCATGGGCGCTTCAGTCTATTTTTATTAGCGCTTTCGCATTCATGGTGTTTCATGAACACTGGACGATGCTGCAGACAGCAGGTGTAGTTTGCATCCTAGTTTCAGCGCTTCTTATTGCCTTCTGGCATACACACATTTCTCTCGGTCGCACTCTTGGTTTACTGACAGTACTCGGTCTTATCACCGCTCCCAATTATCTCGTACAAAAAGCAGCACTGCTCGATTCTCAGACTATTGTTGCAGTTTTCTTCTGGTCGATCATCGGTCGTGAATGCATGTCTTTTGCAATGCCGTGGATTCTGCCAGCCTACCGCTCTCCAATGCTTGTCACGTTACGCACGGAGCGTCGTGTATTTTTTCTTTTTAACGCCGCAGTGATTGCAGTCTGGTTTCTGGCAATCTTGTTTTTTGTCTACGCCTATCAAGCAGGTCCGGCGTCACTCGTTTCCATGCTTGCCAATACGCAGCCGTTTTTTGTCATGTTCTTTGCCTGGCTCTTTCACCGGTACCTGCCTGCTTTTACGGCTCATGAGGGTTTTGGTGCCAAATCGATCGGCATCAAGGCTCTCGGGTTCGCGATTACCTTTTTTGGGCTTGCGCTTCTAGCCCTCAGCTAGTAAATTGTCGCAACTATGCCACGTGGTAAGAAAACAGTGTACTCCGGCACCTGCAGCGAATGCGGTTCTCGTATCGCAACCGTTCGCATCCTGAAGGCCAAAAAGGCTGACTTTCGCAAGCTGAACAAGTATTGCAAGGATTGTCGCGCTAAGCGTCCCTTGAAGCTGAAGGAAGAAAAGCACTCAAGCTAATCAGGTGTTAGCAGGAGCAAGCTCTGAACCTTTTGTTTTGGTAGACAAAGCCGTATAATTTTTTTGATGAAACAATATCGCAAAGCAGTATCGGCTCTGGTAGTACGACCGGTCGATGTTTGTGCTCCTGGAGGCTGTGATACTGTCTACGAGATTCTACTTGTCCACAAGCCGCGCGTTTACGATGCGTGGCAGCTTCCGCAGGGCGGTATCGAGGAAGGTGAAGACATGAAACAAGCGGCCATTCGAGAACTTATGGAAGAGGCGGGCTTGGAATTTACGAAGGTTGATCATGTGAGCACCTGTACGTATTCGTACGATTTTCCGCCGCAATTCATTGCGCGTCATCACCCGGTCAATCAGGGTCAGACACTCTGTTTTGTCCTGTTTGTAGCAACACGCGATCAAAAAGTGACAGTGGATAACAAAGAGATCGATCAGTTTGCCTGGGTCTTGCCACAGCAGATTCCGCTCTACATTAAGCGCGAAGCGTATGTAAAAGTGATTCAGGAAGTGATTGAAGAATCGATGGAGAAGCTCAGGAGCTAACAGATATCAAAATCTTGTCATGATTTTTGAATAGAATGACCGAGATCGGGGTGTCTTTACGCAATATTTTTTAGATTTTTTGATTTTCATATTTTTGCCATTTGTATCTTGTATCTTGATGTTTCCTTCCCGATACTTCACGCATGCGTCTCCAGTCTCTCCTTCTCGAGCAATTTCGTTGCTACAGCACGCAGCAACTGGATTTTTCGGATGGCGGATTGGATCTCTTTATTGGTCCCAACGGCAGCGGGAAAACCAATATTCTTGAATCTGTGAGCATTCTTTCAACCGGCAAATCCTGCATCCAGTCCGAAACAGAGCCGATTATTCAGTGGGGGAAAGAATACTATCGCGTAAAGGGGCAGACGGTGTCAGATACCAGCGAGCCGAGCATGGTGGAGGTGTTTGCTTCCATTAAACCACGCAAGCAGAAAGCCTTTTTCATCAATGATGTCCGTACGCCCATCATGCGTTTCATCGGATCCGTGCCGAGCATTGTCTTTCTGCCGTCGCATCTGCAACTATTTGTCGGTGGTCCGGCAGGCCGGCGCGACTTTCTGGATGATGTACTTTCGCAGCTCTCGCCGGATTTTCTACGACTGCAGAGTGAGTACCAGCGCGTCTTGAAACAGCGCAATTCCTTGCTCCGGCTCATTGCCGACAATCAGGCAAAGGAACGCGATTTGGATCCGTGGGACAGTCAGATAGCGCAGCTCGGTTCACTTCTTCAAAAACAGCGCATCGGTATTATCGAGAGCCTGAATGCATCTCTGGGTCCAACGCTCATCTTTTTGGGCGAGAAGTGGGGGAGTGTCGACATTCGCTACGATACCAAGCACGTCGACGGTAAAACCGGTGAAGCGGCATTACTGGCATTGCTCCAGCACTATCGTCAGCGCGACATCATTCTGAAATCCACAACCGTGGGTCCGCATCGCGATGATTGGCATCTGTATGCCGACAACCGCGATATTGCACTCTTTGCTTCTCGCGGGCAGCAGCGTGCAAGTTTGTTATCATTGTTATTTGTATCACTTTCTTTATTTGAGGCGTACCGACACGAAAAACCGATCATCCTGCTCGACGATGTTTTCTCCGAACTCGACGATGCGCACCAGCGTCATTTGCTCTCGGCTGTCGAAGGCTACCATGTCTTGCTAACAGGCACGCATTTACCAAGCGAAGTGCCGGCGAGAGCGACGGTGTGGGAAGTAGAGAATGGGAGAATTGATAAAAAGTAAGCTAGATGATGGATGTCGAGACACGCCGGCGATTTGATGAAATTCCTCCAACTATGATTGGAGTTTTATTAAGCAGTAGCCGGCGCGTCTCGACTGATGATCTCTATCGATGATGCGACAATCCATACAACGCCAACGCCAATCCATCTGCCGCATCATCCGGCTGCGGTCGTTCTTTGAGCTTGAGAATGCGCATGACCATATCCTGCATCTGCTTCTTATCGGCTTTGCCATCTCCGGTAATAGCAGATTTCAGTTGCAGCGGCGTTGGTTCCAGAAGGGGAATGCCGAAGCTGTGGGCTGTCAGAACAATCACGCCGCGGGCTTGGGCCACATCGATGGCTGTCCGTTTGTTGGTCGCAAAAAACAGCTTCTCGATGGCAATAACATCCGGCTTATGCTCACTGATGAATGATCGCAAATCGGCAGCCAGTTCGGCCAATCTGTCTGGCATCGGCAGGCCGGCTTGTGTTTCGATCACACACCAATCAAGGGCGGATACAACGCGCTTACTGGATTGATCAACAAGCCCCAGTCCTGTTGTGGCCAATCCTGGGTCGATTCCGAGTGCGCGCATGGAAACATTGTACGGACAGGCGGTATGGAAGAAAGGCCATTTTTCTGCTATAATAAGGGGAAATGTTCACACAAAAACACAAACACTTCGTGGCGTTGCCCGTCTTCCTCATTGCGATGCTCTGCATTGCCGGTTCCGACCATTTGTTTGCCACGATTTTACAAGAGCCCGTACGCATTGCTCCGGTGGTGCTCCGGACAGCGGGTCAGCCTGTAGTGTGGCAGGGAAATGCCGGCATTGCCGTTGCGCTGGAGGAGCGGTCTTCCGCGACAGTCGATGCATCCGCAGCCAGGGTTACGGTATCGGCAGGATCGGCCATAGTCGCCACAAGCGGTTTTGTGGATATTGTCGCAGATTCATCTGTCGTTCGTGTGCTGCATGGCAGTGTGCTGGTGCTCCGTGATGCAACGAGCGTAACGGCTGTCGCCCTGACATCGCCACTTCTTGTTGAGTCTGCCGGCAGCAGCACATTGCTGCCGCGCGGTTATCAAATGCGGATGGAGGGTGGGAAGATGAGTACTTCTGAAGTGCCGCTTCACTGGCTGCAGGAGAAAATGCGTCTCATACCTGTCGTGACTGACGCAGGATTGTCACAATCTGCAACTGAGGCCGTACAGCTGCTGGGCATATCCCGTTGCACCTCGTTGCCTGCGCCTCTTGCTGCAATCGATGCCTCTGCCGTCATGGCGGAATTTCTGACGACAGCAGACGCAACTGTCGATTGTTCGGATGCCCTGCTCCGATTGATGCCTTCGGACGCAACCCCGTCCCGTATCCTGCTTTTGTTTGCGCTCTTGTCGCAACGACGCAATGCGGCAAATTTACTGGCGGAGCTGGACGTTCCGGTGACGATGGACTCCTCATTTGTTCTGGCTGTTGTGCAGGAGCAAACCGCTCTTAGCCGCCCGCTTCCGCTGAGCGTGCTCGATACACTGACTCATTCGGCCGAACGTGCCGCAACCATGGATCCGCAGATGGCAGGAGAGATGTTGTTGGACAAAATCGATGGAATGGCGCTGGCGCTGGATACAGCCGGATATCCGGAATCCGCCAGGCAGTGGCAGCGCGTCAGTAGCAGGCTGCATGACTTCATTGCACCTCTGCTTCCGCCTGCGGCCAAACATCAGGAATCAGACGTATTGCCCGTTGCCGCAGCACGTACATACGAACCTGCGAAGATCGTGTCTCTTGCGCGACAGTATCTGCAGTCGTCGGCGCTGCTGTTTACCGAAAAAACCACTATTGTCTATGAGACAAAAGCCCGGGTGCGGTTTGAGCATGCCTATATAGCCACCGCCCATGGTGACAGCGACATAAGCGGCACCTTCGATACCGAGACACAGCAGGTGTCATCCATAGTTCTGGGCGCCATTCCGCTTCCGAATCAGGTATCACTCAGCGCTTTGGCACAGAGTTTGTAGTATAAAAAAACCACATCTGCAGCAGATGTGGTTTTTCAGATTGTAAGAGAGAAGTTCTTACATCTTTGGAGCTTCTGCCTTGCCGTCTTTGCCGCAGTCGCCACAACAATCCTTCTTGCATGGGCACATCATGTCGTGGAAGATTTTGCCGATGCCTGCTACACCGACGAGAATATAGACGATAGCCTCGACCATCGGCCATGCGCCGACCAGCATATGGACAACGTTTAAGTCGTTGTTCATCAGCATGCCGATGCCGACAAGGCCCCAGTTGAGAGCGCCGACTACGACGAGAAGACAGATAAGGATGCCGGGAATACATTTTTTGCCGGAATGCATAGGAAAGAGGGGAAAGAGAGGATAAACATCCTTAGTAAAGCGGAAAGAGAGAAGAAGTGCCAATTGAAATGGTTTTGAGAATGTTTTTTGGTATAGAAAGGATACATTCAGTTAAATTGACAGCAATAATTTGTAAGATCAATATTGAAATATGCAACGCGGTATACCTCTTTCTTGTAACGAAATTCCAGCAGGCACGGGTTTAGTTCAAACTGTTGAATGTAAAGGTATTGCTGAGCGTGTTGAAGTGAGAGAAGGTGAAAGAGGTTTCTTGGGGCGTAGAGGAAGACCTAAACAGACACATCAAATTGTTGAGCCGTTGGAAGATCCTGTAGTGGCAGAAATTTCAACGTTTTCAAGTGGTATTCGCAGAGTGTGTTGTTTGTATGCTCAGGAAAGTTTCCTTAGAAATGATGATATTTACTGTAGAGCTGCAAAAAATGGAGATCATCAGCAAAAATGCATTTATGCCTGGTCTGAAAAAGATAAGAAGTAAATTATTTTTTTGATTGGTGGGCGATACAAGACTTGAACTTGTGACCTCGACATTATCAGTGTCGCGCTCTAACCATCGGCCTAGGCCGATAATCGCCCTATCATTTGTTTTAAAAATTCTCTTCCTTTACCGGTTTTGAAGAATTTTTCTCTCCGCATTGCCTCTTGTTTAGTTTTAAATTCTTCCTTGTACATGAGCTTCCATGGCCTCTTTTTGATGTATATGACCCAAATTCATCATCAGCATTATGTTGCTGTAATCGATGGTCAATATTTTCAGTATAGCCTTTATAAAGAACGCCTTCGGGATTCTGAAGGACGTAAACGTAGTATATAAGATAAAAATTGAATGGTGGGCGATACAAGACTTGAACTTGTGACCTCGACATTATCAGTGTCGCGCTC
>CALMES010000156.1 GCA_937863435.1 uncultured Candidatus Peregrinibacteria bacterium | reverse complement strand
TAATCACATTTGTTTTGTATGTCAAATAGGAAATTTTAAAATATTTCTTGACGTGTTATTCATATCCGTTTAATATTCACACATCAACCAGCCACCGTGAGTCTTGAGAGCAGGTGAGGTTGAAAGGTTAACGCCGGGAAGGTTGCTTCCCATGAACTCGTAGGAAGTTAGGGCGCTACGCGAAAGCTGATTTTCGTTAATGCGGCATGGCCAGTGTGTGCCACTAGTAGAACGTCGAAAGCCAATAGTCAGTAAACCAGACGTGACACCGGGAGAGACTGGGAATTATTAACTCAGGAGAAATCACATGAAAAAAATGTTACTTGCAGTTGCGTTGAGTATTGCGATGCCGGTCTTTGCTGCTGGCGATTCTTGGACAATGACGGGCGTAATGGCTGTTTATCCTGGCACTGTTAACGAGCCGTTTTCTGCGCCGATCGTGAATCCAACGCAATACAAATCGAAAGGCGACTGCGATGACGCAATTATCGAAATTGCGTCGACTCAGCCGATCCTGGTGATGATCAACAACGGCGTAGTGCTGCCACCTGAAAAAACTGCTGGCGGGTATGTGGCGGTTGCTGCTTCTTGCAATTAAACCAACAAGACCGGTCTAAAGGCCGGTTTAGTGAGGTGAATTATGAAAACAGCATTGCAAGTAAAAAACAATACATATTTTGAGAAAACAGTTGCATGCGCTTCTGTAGTAGCAGAAGCAGACGGGATTTGCAACTTGGCCGCAATACCTGGATCCGCAGTTGAAAGACTTGAAGAATTTAACGAGGTTATTAGCGGTGATGAATTTCACGAAACCGAGTTAAGAAGAAATCTTGAGTTTGCAAAAAAGATTTTTGATCTTGCAATGAACTGCCTTGACATCAATGAGGATGTTGCGAATCGGCATATCAGGATTGCGCAGGTTGAAAAAATGATTGTTGCGTTGAACGAATTGAAGAGGAAATTATGAGCGAGACAAAATTGATTGTTTTTGCAGCGTTATTGACTTTAACGGCTATTTACATGAGTCCGGATGGCTTTTATGGCCGCTGGTGCAGCGCACATCCTGAGTTCTGCGAACCTGAAGGAGAGCAATATGCGTCATCTGATGAATAAAAAATTTTGGCGTGATGCGTGGTTTTTTATCAGATCAGGAAAATTCCCATGCATGGCTTGCAGATTTGCTTTAGTAACAAAAGATAATGAAAGTATTCCTGAATTTTTGAAGGATCAGGCTTAGGGGGGGGGATTGTGAGCACATTGCCAGCAGAAAAAGGAAGCAGCATGAATCTTGTTGATTATCACAAAGATTTGACCATTAACGCGCCGTGCTATGTGGCGAACATGCCCAATGAAGAATACCAAAAGCACAAAGGAAGCGTCAGCAATAGCCAGTTAAAGCTTGTTTTACGAAGCCCAGCACACTTTAAATTTCCGCCAGAGAAATCTGAAACTCGCAATAAAGTATTGGGATCGGCCTTGCATATGGCTTGTCTTGAACCGGATTTATTTTACAAAACATACACGCTGCTTCGGTCTGCAAAAGACCGCACGACATCAGAGTATAAAGAAGCCAAAAAAGAGCATGGAGAAGAGCTTGTTTTGGTATCCAGCGAATGCGCCAAGGTTGAAGGGATCATGAATGCTTTGTACAAAAATCCAGCAATCAGAAAGATTCTTGAATTGCCTGGACACAACGAATTATCTGGATTTTCTGCCGATCCAGATACCGGAGTAACCTGCCGCCACCGATTCGACAAGCTTACTCATTGCGGCATTGCTATAGACCTTAAGACCACCGTAGATGCGCGGCCTGATGCGTTTTCTCGCTC
Source organism: uncultured Candidatus Peregrinibacteria bacterium (assembly GCA_937863435.1). GTDB lineage: Bacteria > Patescibacteriota > Gracilibacteria > Peribacterales > Peribacteraceae > JAGOTD01. Next base: position 1,268 of record CALMES010000156.1, on the reverse strand, counting down.
AATATTAGCTTACGGCTACAACATCCAGAATGCATTCTACGAAGATCAGTACAACTGGATAACAGGAGATTTTCTGCAAGATTTTGTATTCATCGCAATCGAGTCTGAGTCTCCATACGCGGCAAAGCTGTACCGGATTGATGAAGATTCGCTACTTATCGGAAGAGAGTCATACAGAAAAGCGCTTGACGCATATGCCTATTGTTTTGAAATGGATGAGTGGCCAGCATACGAAGATCAAGAAATCGAAGAAATCGGAATCCCTTCATGGGCAGTTAAAAAACATGAAAACGATTTGATTGAATCGTTTCAGTTTACGGAGTAATGAAAATGAGCGTGGAAAATCTAAGGGACACAATAACGCCGAAGAGCGATCAGCTCAACGCTGATGATCTGATGGAAACAACAAAGATCATAAAAGTGACAGCGGTAAAGCGTGGCAGCAGCGCAGAACAACCGGTGTCAATCGAATACGAAGGTATGGAAGGAAGGCCGTACAAACCATGTAAATCAATGCTCCGGGTATTGCTTGCTTCATGGGGAGATAATGGCCGCGAATGGGTAGGACGCAGTATGCAACTGTATTGTGATCCAGAGGTTAAGTTCGGAGGCGTGAAGGTTGGCGGGATTCGCATCAGCAAATTAAGTCACATTGAGAAAGACATGAAAATTCTTCTCACAACGTCGCGCGGTAAAAGAAGCGAGTGCGGAATAGGTAAGCTGAACTTTTACCCAGAAAAAGACTTTTTGGAAAAGTCACAAGCATGGATAGCAGCGATTTTAGCCAAAAAAATGACCGTCGATGAAGTGATAAAAAAGGCAGAAGCAACAGGAATTTTGACTGAAAATCAGATAAATATTCTCAAATCTAAAACTCAAAACGAATCAGTAGCTTAATGCAGCAAAGAATACAAAAAGAGATATTAGGATTATGACAAAACAAGAAAGAATTGAGTATGGAAAACGGTTGTGGTTGTTGCATGCAGGAATTATTAACATTCCTGAAAATTGGTACTCAGACAGAAGTGAAGCGGATGTCAATGAAGCATTTAAAAAGGAACGCCACAGCAGGTTAAAACAGGATCATCTAAAAGCACAAGAGAAAGTGACAAATCTACTGATTTTAATCATCCGGATGAAAGAGAAATGCATTGAAACTAAACGAATGTACGCAATTTTGCAGCGCAGAGACAGAATCTATAAAACTTCTTCTCTGATTAAAAATGGCGATGCAATCACTTTTCCAGCATTTAGAGCGTATTTCGGCA
>CALMES010000155.1 GCA_937863435.1 uncultured Candidatus Peregrinibacteria bacterium | reverse complement strand
AGGGACTTCGTTTCAATGGGACGAGTGATGTGATCTCGCTCGGTACGGTCTACAATGGCGTCAAAACAATAGCCTTCTGGGCGAAGCCGAATAGCACCACGCAGCCTTTCATCGACCTGAATGCCACCGCAACGATCAACATGACGTCCGGCACCGTTGCGGCGAATAGTTTTACGAGTCCGACTTATTACAAAGATGGCTCGCCATTTTTGGTGTCGTCAGGATCGGTGGCCTACCGAAGTTCGAACGCTACAACCTATGCGACTCGTACCAACACAACGCTTACGGCTCCTGCGGGTATTCAGAATGGCGATCTCTTGGTGATTATCTTTGATATCGGCGGTGCATCACCACCCACCCCGACACCCCCTTCTGGGTTCTCAACGCTCCCGAGTTTTTCTTCGCCGCTTTCTATGACGGTGGGTGGGTTTAACGTAAAAATGTATGCTTGGTACAAGTTCGCAAGCAGTGAATCGGGGAACTACACCGTGACTCATTCCTCCGCTTCGTCGCAGGGGTATATTGTCGCTCTCTCTGGCGCTGACCCGACAACACCGTTTTCTCCCAATCCAACAACCAATACCGGTACCGGATCGACGACGACGGCAACCGGACTCACAACGCCCTATGACAATAGTCTCGTCATGTTCGTTTCATCCGACTGGGGGGATAACGCAAACAATCTCACGGGTCCCTCCGGATCCACACCGACGTTTACCAAGCGGATGGGAGCGACAACCCAGTCTGGCATTCTTTATGTTGCCGACGGTGTCCTCGGAACCGCAGGTGCAACGGGGGATAAGACAATTACCAATAATTCTACTGGAAGTAACGCTTGGGGCGGAGTGCTCATAAGCGTTCAGCCTCCGACAACACCCGGCGCTCCCACGATTGATACCAACTGGCACCATATTGTGATCACAACCGGTACGGGCATCAATGCGAGTGCCGTTAACCTCGGAAAAATCTCCAGCAGTTATTTTGGTGGTATACTGGATGATATACGGTTCTATAGTAGCGCGCTCTCATCAACCCAAGTAACCGATCTCTACCGTGCAAGCAGTACAAAGGAGGTAGGTAATGCCAATCATCGAGAGGCGCTCACCAATGGGCTCGTAGGGTATTGGACGTTTGATGGTCGGGACATTAAATGGAGTGATACGAGTTCAGAGATAAAAGACATTTCGGGGAATAGCAACCACGGCGACGCTACTGGCTCTCTCGCGACAACCTCCGTCATCCCCGGGAAACTCGGGCAGGCTTTGAGTTTTAATGGGACGAGTGATTATGCGAATGCTGGTTCAGGGAGTTCGTTGGATAACATTGTAGCGCAGAGTGGCGGCGGGATGACCATTTCGGTTTGGGTGTATCCGAGAACTCTTTCGGGATATATGACCTTTATTGAAAAGAGGGAATGGGAGTTGAGTACATCTTCCTCGGTGTCTGGAAGCATTTACTTTCGTAGTTTTTGGTCATCTAGTAACCCTTCAAGAGAATCCGCAATGAATTCCTTAAATATAAACGAATGGCAGCATATCGTTGTTACCTACAACGGCGGACCCTCTGGGGATAATGATATCAAATTCTATCGGAACGGCACTGAACCTGGGCTTTTCTGGACCAGTTCCGGAACGGGATCGAGAAACACCGACGCAGCATACAACCTCTTTATTGGTGGTTATATGCAATATGGAGGAGGAAACTATTTCAGTGGCTCCCTCGACGATATTCGCATCTACAATCGCGTTCTCTCGGCTACTGAGGTTATGAGTCTTTATACTGTTGGTCACTAATTTTTATTGCATTATTTGTAAGATTTCCCAGCGTTGTTTACACTTTATTGTTCGTAGGAAAGGATCACGATATTCTCGGCAACATTTTGCCTCCTAAATAAATAAGGCAAAAAATTTCGCCCGACATTCTTTGACCCATTCTATGCATAAAAAAGTGTAAACAACGCTACGATTTCTTACATATATTTCTTTATTTTAAACTAATGCTACTATGATACAGAAGTTTTTCCTTGCAGGACATTCAATAAGTGTACTCCCTTCAAGAAGGATCCTTTCGCTTGTGTTTTCGATGGGGTTGACGTTGTCGGCAATAGGTTTTCTTTGGGGAGTATTTGGTTGGGTTGGAATTGCTCAAGCTCAGACCGCTATTCCATTTTCGTCAACTTTTGACTGCTCTGAATCAATTCAATCTACATGGACTGTTCCGATTTCAGGGTGTGGCGGATGGAATAAATACGGAGACTGGATTACTACCAATGGAACCCGTGCCCGTATTAGCACACTAGACAACTATCCAGGCGGAGGCGGTGGACGGGGCTTTGGTCAGTCTGTTGGGGATGGTAGCAACAACAATGGTGGCGGTATTTCGCTAATATTCAATCCACAAACGGATTTCTGGGTCAGGTATTATATGAGAGTGCCACTTGGTTTTTCATGGCAGTCCAGTGAACCGCAACACTTCAAGCAAGTTCGATTCCGGGGCCTCGCTGGTGGTGGCGATCTTGTCTTGGATTGGAAAATGTATCCACCCTCAGCGTGGTCATTTGATAGCTATGGCGACGGGTGGTACGGCAAGGGCGGAACGTGTGGCTGGACTTGCATAATGGGTGGTAGCACCGGCGATGGAAAGTGGCATTCGTATGAGGTGCATGTAAAAACCGGAAGCCAAGGAAAAATTGAAGGGTGGGTAGATGGCAACCTAATGTTTAGCATAAACACGCCCGTGTATGCGCCGTCAGGGTTTGACAGCGTGACAATTCAGGATAATCAAGCGTCTCCAACCAACGGAACTGATGTATACGTTTCCTGGGACGATTTCGTTATTTCCAATACCGGATATATCGGGCCGATTGGCGGAAGTGGTGGAGGTGACACCACTCCACCCACTTCTCCCACCAACCTCGCCGCTTCTGCTACCTCCCAATCCTCCATCACCGTCTCCTGGACCGCCTCTACGGACAACATCGGTGTTGATCACTACCAAGTCGAACGCTGCCTCGGCCTCTCATGTAGTAACTTCTCTCAAGTCGGCACTCTCACATCCTCTCCCTTTGTCGATTCCAACCTCACCGATTCTACCGGCTACTCCTATCATATCCGCGCTGTGGATGCTGCCGGAAACGCAAGCAACTGGTCTAATGTGATTGGAGCAACCACTCAATCTGCCATTCCCGCTCCTACATTTACAATATCTGCCAATCCAACCAGCATTGTGAGCGGACAATCTTCTACTCTCACTTGGAGTACTGTCACCAATGCCACGAGTTGCACTGCAAGTGGCGGCACTTTCACCGGGAGCGAATCAACGAGTGGTGGAACGCGGAGTGTTTCGCCAACCGCCACTACAACCTATATGCTCTCCTGTACCGGAACAGGAGGAACAACAAATCAAAGTGCAACAGTTACTGTGACAAGTGGATCGAGCACACTCTTCTTTTCCGAAGGCTATGAGGATACAAATTTTTCTTCGCGCGGCTGGTACGATACTACTACGGGAACCGTGGACGCTGTCGAGCACCACTCGGGAACTTCATCGCTCCGTTGTACCTACAGTGCCAGTGGTAATAATTGTATCGCCCCCTCTCGCCACAAATTCACCGAAAGCAATGGTGTCTACGTAAGCTACTGGGTAAAGTATAGTAGTAATTTTGTCGGCTCCGGAAAAAGTTACCATCCACATGAGTTTCTCTTGCTCACAAATTTGAATGGAGACTATGATGGGTTGGCTTTCGATTATCTCACGGCATATCTTGAGAGTCACTGGGATAGTTCTTCTAACGGGTACATACAGGCAGCATTTCAAGATGGTCAGAATATCGACCAAACAAAGATCAATCAGAATCTCATCGGCGTGACAGAGAATCGCGCGGTTGCAGGGTGTAATGGCTCCCCATCAGGTTATACTGGCGATTGCTATAATCGCGGTGACGGTATCTATGTTAATGGCACCACCCTCAGCAGTTCGCAGACGTTCACATCTGCCAACAAAAACGGTTGGAACCATGTCGAAGCATACTACCAGCTGAACACTATCAGTAGCAATATGGGTCAGTCAGACGGTATTATTCGCGTCTGGTTCAATGATGCTCTTGTTCTCGAACGTACCAACGCAATTCTTCGCACCGCTCAGCGTCCCACAATGAAATTTAATCAATTCGTCTTCGGTCCTTGGATTGGTGATGGATCTCCTGTCACTCAAACAATGTGGATTGACGATCTTGAAGTTCGGGACTCTCGTCCGAGTACAACCTCTCCCACCTTCTCCTCCTGCTCCACCGTCACCCCCACAAACTTCACCGACCCTACCTA
>CALMES010000154.1 GCA_937863435.1 uncultured Candidatus Peregrinibacteria bacterium | reverse complement strand
TATCTGCTCTGCCATGTTTGAAACACTGCGCCCGCTTGCCTTTGCAGCGTCACCCAGTGCCTTATGGATGGCAGGAGATAGTGCCACGCTTACAGGCTTCTTCTTTTCCCCCGCTGCTTTCTTTGGGCGTCCCATGTTCTGAGCCGCCGGGCGTGGCTGACGATGTGTCAAGCGCGACCTCTTAGCTTATCGAATAAGATACGCGGCCCAATTGCTAACAAGTAAAAAATGGCTCCAACTAAAGTAAATGGCCACAATGCTGCTGAAAGGGCGGCATCTATCATGTCATCCATATTACTTGCTAAGATAAATCCGCTTATCATGACGCCGCCAACATAAACCGACGCTATTACCCACCATGAATTAATCACCTTTTGCCACCTTCTTAAACTCAGAATACAGCCAAACCCCCAAAACGAGGTACATGCCGGCGATGACGCAAAGGCCGATCATGTGAACAGCTCCCGTGTGACTGCGTCCAGATCGCGCTTTTCTAAACCTGCCGCACGCCTGAGTAGTGACTTAGCCGACTTTTTCAGTGTGTGTATGCAGTGGGCCTTTTGTGCATTTGTCTTTGCCCAATAAAAACCCTTGCCAGTAAATACGATTGGCACACCAACCATGTTTAGCGCTGCGATTGTTGCGTGCACGTCGCGCTCTCTCATTTTCAACCGCTTGGCCAGCTCCGCGCGAGAGATCGGCCCGCGCTGCTTTACCATGTCAACGAGTGCTTTCACAGTCTATACTCCACAACCGCACAGATCAGAAGCAGGCAGCCAGAAATGTAGCAGACCCACATTATTGCAGACATGGCGAGTTTCATATCTTCACCTCAAGGCGCGGCATGCAAATTACGCCGGGGCGCTGATCTGCTGAGATATAGTCAAAGTAGATCCCGGATATTTGCAGCCCGGTTTCTTTTTCGTAATTGCGCATAGCTATGGAGATTTCAGCCTCTGCCGCAGCCTTGCGGTCTTTTGCGTCATCAATGGTTATCATCCTACCCCCCTGATTAACCTCATGCGGATTCGTGAATTGATTCTGTTTCTCTGTGCAATCTCTGCATCGTGCGCCAAATGGCAGGCGTGACTTGAGCAGTGCTCTTTGCTCGCGCCCTCTTGGTAGCGCAGGACATAGGCCCTTTCGCAGTGGTCGCAGACGAACACAGAGGCGAGGGCGACGTCAGGATGTGACGCGACGTAACGCATGCGGAGAATGTGTCGCTCGACGTTATTCATGGTAACCCTTGAAGACCGCCGGGGACTTGCGCCGCGCGAACTTCTTTTTAAGTGCTATGATGATTTCAGGCACGACGAGTACAAAGACGATACAGAGCAAGGCGGCGATGGTGAGGGGTTGGGTCATTGTGACCCCTTGGCATAGCAGTGGGCCGAAATCCTCGTAAAGTTTGGGCTATTTGCCTCAATGTGGATTTTAGCCGCTACGCATGCTTTTTCGTTGTTAAACTCAGCAGAGCTGACCGCCACCCCTTCGCCCATGTATTTTACAATTACAATTAGAATAAACTTCACGCCCGCACCCCTTGCAACACCTTCGGCGGTGGCTCGTGCTTGACGGCCTGAAC
>CALMES010000153.1 GCA_937863435.1 uncultured Candidatus Peregrinibacteria bacterium | reverse complement strand
GCGCTGTATGATTTGGGGCGCACAGATCCGCCGTATTGCAAAACACCGACCGGCCTGATTTCCCCAACCTGGAACATGCCGCACTCGACGTTACCGGACGAAATAGACAGAGTGAACGTTACTTCGCAGTTGTAATAAGGAGGTATGTCGTCGATAACCAGATCACGTTGCTGTGAAAATGGGGCGAAGAAATATTCCCAATAATCGCCGCGGTATGAGTTCTCTAACTGAATGGTCGCCGAATATACAGTTGTTCCCCCTGGCGAATCTTTGACCGTAATGGTCGCGGTATCACCAACCAGGCCACCTGCATAAAGTCCGCTGATAAAGCCAGGGCGCAGAACGACTGTCAATGATGTGGCCGCAACCGTAGCCGAAGTGCTCTCGTTATCAAACATCTTGTGCGCATTTGTTGCGGACACGTCGATCCACCAAATAGTTGAACCGGTTCGGTTGTTGATATCTGTCGGGTCTTTGTTCAGATTGCTGTTTTGCGCGCTCTCATAAATCCTGTGACCCCGTATTACTTTGTTGCCAATCGAATAAGTCGTGCCGTTGCTCCACGCGGAATAATCAGTTTCAGCAACCGTGGTTGAGTGCAGAACGGTGTCCGTTATCTCAACCGGAATCATTAAGCTCAACATTGAATCGGCAGCTTCGGTCATGTTAAGCGGCCTCCGTCAACATGGCAGTTCCGCCGGCTGAAACATCGTCGATTAATGTTGCTGTTTTCTCGGTATGTTTCGCTATTGCAGCCAGCGCTTTTCCAAGCTCTTCGCGCATTTGTGCGATCTCAGCCGTAATCTTGTCCTGCTGTCCCGGCGTTAGAATCTGTTCGTCTTTGTGAATAATTGCCATTCCTGTACGTGGCACATATCCACCGACATCGAAACTTGCGGCTTCTGAATACATCTGCGCTGCGCGTTGCAATGCAGACTGGAACATCAATTTCTCGAAATTGAATTGATCTAGTTCGCTGTTTTTGGTTGAAATCTGCCCGGCTATGGAATCTTGTAGGCTTGAGATTGCGGCCACGTTCTGCGCTTTCGCTCGCTGAAAGTCGATCAGGCTACCGAATCCATCGGCGCCCATGCCGCTCAACGTTGACAATGCGCTTTGTAGGCGGGGATCGTTTGCATTGCCGCTTGAAACTATGCCGCGCGCCTCGTTGATTGAAAGCGGATTGATCTGGTTCACCGTACCCATTAATTGCTTGGCGATCCCTTCAAGTTCCGCGATCGCGCTGGTTGTGTCCTGAATGCTTTTGTTCAGGCGTCTGCCGTAATCGGTGCTGTCTGCATCCGTAATTCTGAGTTCACGCGACACGGCGGCAAGCCCTTCTGCAGCCGATGGAGAAGCCTTTGCAATGTTATCCAGGTAAACGAATACTTGGTTGATTGCCTCTTGGTTTTTTAACAGAAAAATCAATTGATCTTGATTGAGGCGACCGGATTGCACCGCAGTTACATATTGATCGCGGTTATTGATTCCGCTCAAGCCGAGCTTGTCACGTTGCGAGACAAGTGACTCGATTACCGGGCGCATACGTTGATCGTTACTAAGGAAGTTCTGAGCGAATCCAGCAACCATGCCGGCAAATGCATCCGCGCCACCGGCTTTGTCCAGAAAAGCGGTGCGGTCAGAGAATCCAAATTGATTGATAAACGCTTTCGATTGCTCAGCGGTTTTGTTAAACAGTAACTGAGTAGCATCCGTCAAAACGCTGAATTCTTTCGATAAGCGTTGCAGGGTGTTTAGTGCTGTTTCGCCTCTTTTTGAGAATTGATCAACGGTAGGCAAAAGACCGCGAGCCATTTCATCGGTTATGCGCTCAATCTCTTTTGATATTTGCTCTTCGGTAATTGTCTTGCCTTTTTCAGATACCAGCTTTAGCTCTGTGTTGAACCCCTTGAGCCCATCGGTTGATATTCCGAGATTTTCCCCGGTTTTGAATAGAGCATCGGCGACATCAGCAAAGCTTTCGGACAAAAGCTTGCCGATCTCCATTGCGTCCTTGCTGCGTTGATTTGCAACCGGCATCAATTTTCCGGCAATACCGCTTTCAGCGAACGGCCCGAACCGGTTCAGCAATTGCCCGGTTTGCGTATCGATAATGATATTGTCGGTTTTTGAGCCGCGAATTAACCCGCCGCTTGCTTTGTACCGGTCAACCAACGCACCTGAAAATCCGTCAGTAGAGACGTTACCAAGCAGTGTCTGTTCTTTAAATTTAAGAGGTCCGCGCCCGAATAAAGCGGCAAGGAACCCGCCGA
>CALMES010000152.1 GCA_937863435.1 uncultured Candidatus Peregrinibacteria bacterium | reverse complement strand
GAAAAACATGATGCCAGGCGGGATAACAATGCCTGTTTTCATAAGCGCCAAAAACCCGCTCACAATCAAAACAGAGTATTTAACCGCTTCAATGGAGGCGGATTTTAACCGTGCTGAAATTATCTCTAAGCTGGTTGAATCTAATAGGGATGGCAATCCATACGACGCAGTAATTATCAGCAGAGATAGGGGCGATGAATGGGATGGTCGCAATGTTGTTGTTTTTAATTCCACACAAATAAAATCATCCATAGGAAACAGCGGAGATTATGGGCGCGATACTGGAAACATTGTTTCTGAGCGCAAGCGCCAGGCCGATCTGTTTCGCAAGCGGCCAGGAAAGACAAAGGGCAGGCTTGGAGAGGATGTGCAGGCAGATCTTTTTGACGATTCAGCGCCTAAAGAGATTGCCCCTGTTCAGGCCCGTGAAAACTTCTTTGTTAGGTATCAGTCCGTTCCTGTTGGTCAATTGCGCGTTGGGATCAAGACGATAAGCGGCCCTGAAGATGCTGCGCATGCGGTTTCTAGTATTCGCAAGCACGCACAGGAAACCATGATGGCCATTGTGGTGAACAAGGGAGGGGACATTCTTTCTGTCATCAGGCATTCCAAGGGAATCAAGGATGCATCTAATGTAAGCCCGATTGAGCTTGTTGCCGCTGCTGTTAATGTTCCTGATGCTGCAGGCGTATGGCTTGCGCACAATCACCCGTCAGGAATTGTTGATCCGTCGGAATCTGACGAGAGGATAACAAAGAAAATTGTAAGCGTTGCGGAAGGTACTGGCGTTCAGGTTCTTGGCCATGTAATTGTTGGTCATGGGAATGATGCTGTTGCCTTTGATGCGACTGACACGAAGAACCAGTATAGATTCAAAATAAAGCCAATGGTGCGCAGGCATTCTGTTGATGTAACAGAAAGGGTTATCCGTAAGGTTCTTCCCAGTGTTAAATCAAGGATTGAAGTGATCAATTCTATTGGCGCGAGAGCGTTAGTTAAATCAATAGAGCCGACTAATGCAGTTATATTGCTGAATACACAGAATCATCATATTGGAACTGTTGCGATGACTGCCGACGAGATGCTAAATCTCAGAGATGGTATCCAAGTTGACAGGCTTATGAAGGCTCTGGACGCTACAAATGCTGCCGCAGTTATCATAAAAAGCGAAGGAAGTGCGGAAATACTAAATACAAGTAGCTTTTTTGCAAATAAGATGACAAGAGTTCTGGATGCTTTTGTTGTCGATGCAAACAACAATGTTATTAAAGAGTATTTTGGTGAGGTTCCAGAAGGGCAAACATTCTATCGTCGGTCATCAGAGAATGGAATTCATAATGGCATTTCCAGAAATGAAGCAATGGATGTTATCAGGGAGTTCAGGCGAAAGTACAAAGGAATTGCTGATCTAAGATTCCGTGTATACGAAACAAAAGAACAGGCTTATGGAAAAGAGGCGCTGAAGAGAGCAAGCCTTGATAACCAAAAAATATCTGGTGGTTATAAATCAGGAGGAATGCATGTAATTCTTGAAGACATTGCGGATGCTGGTGAATTGTTGGCAACATTGCGGCATGAAGCATGGGCGCACTATGGATTCGATCTTATTCCGCCACTTCGTAAGCGCGGAGTTTTGCGTAAACTTGCAGATGATATAAAAGGAAATTCAGACCTTAATGGAATTTACGAGAAGATCCGCCGGCAATACAGGGACAACAAAGGAAACGTGCCGTCTGAAGATGTGATTCTGGAAGAGGTTGTGGCAAGCATTGCCGAGTTATACGGGGATCATATTGACGACAGGGCAATGGAAAGCAATCTTCGCGCAGTTGTTCGTAAGATCATCGACGCTATTGCCGACATGCTACGGTCTGTAGGACTAATCGGGCAGAAGGATGGAATGCAGTCCGTACTAGATCACCTTATTGGCCGCGCTCGGTACATGCGTGAAGGTGGCCGATCTATATATGGAGGCGCTGATAATGGATTTGAGTCTAGGAATGGCCGTCAGTCGTGGTACTACTCGGCACTGAAGGAAGCCGCTGCCGATATGAAGCAGGAAAAGGGATCACCGGAACAGATGCTGGCAATGCTTTCGAGAGTTCCTGGCGTTAAGCCTGCCGAGAGCGAGGCCACTGGCCTGAAAGAGTTTATGCAACTACAGGGAAAATCCGTAACCAAGCAGCAGATCATGGATTACTTGCAGGGCAATGGCGTACAGGTTCAGGAAACAGTGCTGGGCGCAGGGAATGAGCCAACGCTACCCGATGGGTGGGAGGTAAAGTTTGATCAAGAGCAGGGGCTGTGGGTTGTTCTGGATCAAGATGGCGACGAGATGGGAAGCGGGCTGTATAAATCTGACGCAATGGATATGGCGATGGATGACGATTATCTCTCCGATAATCCTGAATATGCCGGGGATACAAAGTACGGAAAACACGTTTTACCTGGCGGTGAAAACTACCGCGAGCTGCTGCTGACGCTGCCAAGCCAATTCAAGCCGCAGGCTGAGTTTTCATTTGCACAGGCATCTGATTCTATTACCGATGGCAAGCCTGTTGAGATTAGAAGGAATGGATCATTTTACAAAAATGCCACCAGCCAGTTTGCGCTTGAGCAGGTTAGAAATGAAGATGGCATTACGTTTCACTCCTACCCAGAAGAAAAGCAAGTCGCCAGCTTCCGCTCAAACCACTACGACCAGCCCAATATCCTGGCGCATGTTCGTTTCAACGAGCGCACTGATGCTGATGGAAAGCGCGTGCTGTTCCTTGAAGAGCTGCAGTCTGATTGGGCGCAACAAGGCAGGAAACGCGGATTTAAGGGTGATGCAGAACAAGTATTCAACGCTGAGAAATCGCGGCTTCTTGAGAAATACAAGACAGATTCTCTGCAAGACGTTAGGCGCATAGCTGATCCAGCTGAGCTGCAAAAAATGGATGCAGCATACTCTGAATGGCAACAGGAAAAACACGAAACTATTAAGCCGCCTTCCGCCCCATTCGTCACCAGCACAGACGCATGGGTGGGCTTATCCATGAAGCGCATGATTTCCTATGCAGCCGAGAATGGCTTTGACCGTATTGCGTGGACGACTGGCGAGCAGCAGGCTGATCGGTATGACCTGAGTAAGCAGGTAAAGGAAATTGATGTTGAGCGATATGATCTAAAAGGAATCGGCCCTGTTGCAGATATTCGTGCTATTGGCCTTGATGGAAGACAAATATCAAGCGAAGACGCTGTTGAACATAAACGCGCTGTTGAAATTGTTGGCAAGGAGCTTGCAGACAAGATATTTGCTCAAGAGCCAGAAACAAGGAAACAGTATGCGGGAGATGATCTAAAAGTCGGCGGCGAAGGAATGAAGGCGTTTTACGACAAGATAGTGCCGAAGGTTGCCAAGGAAGTCACGAAGAAGATGGGGGGGCAGCTTCGATATGTAAATATCAGCGTTGGAGAGATACTTCCGAATGAGTACAGGGTTTTGTGGGCAGACGGATCAGAGATTGACTCGACTCGGCGCTATGAAACACGCCAAGAGGCGCAAGATGCCGCTGATTCGTGGACAGAGCAGACAGGTGATGAAAAAACGATCAAGGAGATTGGCGGTTCCGCAGCCAAAGACGCTTCACGGCAGCCAGGCTTTGACATCACTCCAGAAATGCGCAGCGCCGTTGAGTCTGGATTACCGTTGTTCAGAATAGGAGAAACATCTGTTCAAGCGGAGCAGTCGCCATTGTTCAAAACCCGTACCGCTGATCAGGTTGGGGCCATCAGCAAAGAAAAAGCCGATGAAGCACTGAAGGTTGATGCAACCGCGCAGAAAATCCTTGCCAAAGGAAACGTGATAAAAAATGGCGATCTTGTTGGTGTTCGCCTGAATATCAATGTTCTTAACCGTACTGGAGTTCCGGTTCAGTCAGTCCATAAAGGCGGCGAAGGTATCCGCAAGAAAATGGATAAGCCGGGCAACCAGAGCGGATTTTATAATGGCGAAGTGCTGACCTATGCTCCCTATGCTGTACTGAAGAATGCATACTTCACTGTTCATCAGCCAATGCGCGAGAAGATTGCATCAGGATCCAGCAGCAAAACGCCAATGGCATCGGCAGATGGCGAGTGGATCAATACTGATAGCCCGTCATTCGATGGTGTTCTGGCCAGGTTTAACCCACACGGCGAGCATTTGTTCATTGATCAAAAGGGCCGCGCTGTTAAACGGGCAGAAGAAGCGACGATCATGGGGCATCGTGCGTACCTTCGTGGCGAGATCGAGTATTACCAGCCTGGCGAAGCGCCAGCAAAGGCAGGCGACTCTGCAACAAATGTAACATTCTATGATCCGCAGCAGCCGCCAGAGCAGCTTGATGATCTGTTCTTTCGTCGTGCGTCTGAAGGTGATGCATCGGCAGTAGATGTTCTGAAAACGCATATTCAGGATCGGCTGCAGCCAAGCCTTAATACGTTCAACTGGTGGCATAAATCAGTAGGAACACAATTCCACAAGGCATGGAAGGATAAGGATTACAAAAAAGTTTTTGACAAGGCGCAGAATTACCTGAATGACACCAGCCGCTTTGCTATGGAGTCTGCTGATCTTGCGCCCGGTCTTTTGCCAAAGGTTGATTCATTTGCCGACATAATGAAGTCCACAGGAGCAAGCCGAGCTGACATCGAGAAGATAGCGGATCCTATTTACACCGGCACGCTTGATGACAAGAAAGTTTACACAAACCAAGAGCTGTCAGAGAGGTTTGGCCTGAATGATCGGCAGCGCGCTCTATACAGGGAA
>CALMES010000151.1 GCA_937863435.1 uncultured Candidatus Peregrinibacteria bacterium | reverse complement strand
AATTGGACGAAGGATTTAGATGCAGCTCTATCTGCGAATGCTACTCATATTATCTTAGAAGGTGCTGGTTCTGGTGATTGTGGTGTGTACGACGATAATCAGCTGCCAAATACTCTTTTGGTCACTCATTTGGTAGAACGAGCTGGTGAACATGCTCATAGCTTTGTTGTCGAGGCACCGGAACAAAGGCAGCAAAAACATTGGATACAAGAATTATTTGGTTGGAAGGTACGTTTGGGAAACATATTGGCGGACTCGGCAGAGCTTAAAAACATTGAAAGAATGCGCGATGAGGCAGGCAAGCAGGCTGCAGATATCGATGAAAAGCGCAAAGTGATTCAGCGATCACTTAGAAATTTGATGGAGCTGTGTGATGAGCATTCTATTAATTCCAGTCGAGCAATCTTCCGCCCAGAGCTGCAAGGTCTTACTGCATCTAGTATTGGTGACCCAGAAATATGGATATGTAAAATCAAAAGGCTTTTATGCAAACACCCGTCTATTTCACAGCACGGGTCAATCATGGTTGTAGAATTTGGCGCTTCAGATAATCTTGATGAGAATCTGCGAAAATTAGGAATATAAGCTCTTTATAGACCTGCTTCGCAAACCTCATGACTATTTCATGTTCTCAGCTGCCTTCTTCAAAGTCGCCAGATCAAACTTCTTCATCTTCAAAAACGCCTGCGTGATGCGATTGACCTTGTCCTGATCGCCGCTCTTCATAATGTCCTGCAGCATCACCGAGGTCACCTGCCACGAGACGCCATACTTGTCCTTCAGCCAGCCGCACTGCTCGGCTTCGGGTACTGCGGAGAGCTTCCAGTAGTGATCAATCTCTTCCTGGGTATCACACTGTACCAGTAACGAAATGGCTTCGTTGAAAGCAAACTTGTGCTCACCCGCGCCGTCCATGGCGGCAAACCATTGGCCTTCCAACATGAAATCGGCGAACATCAGCGTGCCTGGTTTCTGTTTCATCGCAGGCGGATACGGGGCAGTCGTGCCACGCTTGGAGTTTTTGAAAATGGAGGTGTACAAATCGATCGCTTCGTTGGCTTTGCCGAATCCGTCTTGCGTAAACATCAGTGACGGAATAATGAATGGCCGCGGTTCGCCACTCGGGTTTGTGAGAATGAGCTGCCACGTTACGCCGTACTTGTCTTTGATCCAGCCGTAACGCTCGCTGAAATCGTACTTCTGCAGCGGCATGAGCGGTGTACCGCCATCCGACAGTTTTTCCCACAGTGCATCCAGGTTCTTGCGCACGTCTTTATCCATCGACGGGTCAAAATTCAGCATGAACGAGATCGACGGATTGATCTTGAAGTACGGGCCGGCGGAGATAGCCATAAAGGAATAGCCACGCAGATCAAACGAGACAATATCGCAGTCACCCGACGGCGTGTTCTTGAGCACTGAGCTGTGCGTGACTTTGCTGTCCCCACCGAATGCAGACACATAAAAGGCCGCCGCTTCCTTTGCCTGTGTTGCGAACCAGAGATGTGGGATGATTTTTTGCATATGACGGAGTATAGCAGGGGGGAGGGGCGGGGGATATGAAAAGGTTTGTCTTTCATGCTCTTCTCAAGACAAATCTCAATCTTGAATATTCCATATTCTACATAATTTCTCTATACATCCCCCCGCATCGGTCGGCGTGCTATCTCCTATTCGACGAGATTTCCCTGCCGATGCAATCATAGATTTTTCGCAGCTACGTGCGTGTTTGGTAGAATACTTTGGTTTATGTCCTGTTCAATAAAACGACTTCGGTCTACGCCCGTTGTCATTGGCATGGCAGCACTGTGCCTGTTCGTGGTGCCGGCGTACGCCACCGCTCCCGATCCGGGTGGTGCGACAACGGTCGTCAATCCCACTGGCGAAGGTGCGGTGAGTATCAACGAAGATGCCGTGCAGCCCGAGTCTGCCAACATCCGGCTCATTGTGCCCACTCTCACCGATCCGGCCGGTGGCACGCCAAACAGTATCCGCATTCTGTCGGTGACAGGCGGTACGTTGTGGACGAGCGGCGGAAGCTCCATCACACTCGGTGCCGCCGGTACCATTCTGTCGCTTTCCAGCAGCCGTCTCGATCTTCGTTTCCGTCCCGACGCTGGTAGAGATACCAATGCGACATTCAGATATGTGGTTGTCGATCCGCATGACAGCGCCGTCAATTCTACCGCTTCCATAGCGACTATTTCCATTACCGCGGTCAACGATGCACCTGTGCTGCAGACACTCAGCGGCGATACCGGTCTGGGGCTTGCGGCGACGTATTACCTTACCAACTGGGATTTGACCGGTCCTACCTATAACCGTATTGATGCCACTATCAATTTCGGCAACAATTTTTCGGTTCCCGGCTATAACGCGGAAAATTTCAGCGCGCGGTGGTCGGGCCAGGTGAAATCGCCTGTGACGGGTAACGTGACCTTTAGCACTGTGAGTGATGACGGAGTGCGTCTGTGGATAGATGATGTGCTCATTATCGATAACTGGACATTGCACGGCGACACGACGGACACGGCGTCGCCTGTCAGCCTTGTGGCGGATCAGAAATACACGATACGTATGGAGTTTTACGAGCGTGGCGGCGGCGAAACAGCCCGCCTGCGCTGGGCGTATACCGGCCAGAGCACGCAGATTATTCCTCAGGCTTATCTGTTTCCGGCCACGACGCGTCCGACCATGACCTATATCAGCGGATCGGCGTCGGCGATTATCGACGATGCCATTACGGTGGCGGATGTCGATTCGGCCACCATCAGCAGCGGGTCGGTTGTCATCAGCAATAACTATCAAAGCGGCGAGAATTCGCTCCTGTTTACCAATCAGAACGGCATTACGGGTTCGTACAGCGCGGGTACTCTCACCTTGCTGGGAACGACGACGCTGGCCAACTATCAGACAGCGCTGCGTTCTGTCCGGTATGCCAATAGCAATGCATCGCCCAATACGTCCACACGTACCGTGCAGTTCAAAGTAAAAGACGGCTACGATGCGAGTAACTTCACTTTCCGCAACATCACGTTTACCGCCACCAACACGGCTCCCGTTATTACGCAGGGCACAAGTACGGGTGTGACAATGGATCAAAACGGTTCACCGAGAGCGTTTGCTCTCACACTCAGTGCCACGGATATCGATTTTCAGAGTATAACCTGGAGTATCTCCAGCCCAGCTTCACACGGGACTGCTTCGGCAAGCGGAGCGGGGGACAGCATAGCCATTGGCTATACTCCCACAACCGATTATAACGGTTCCGATAGCTTTGTTGTGCAGGCATCCGACGGGGCGGGCGGCACGGACACCATCACGGTGAACGTCACCATTACCGAACGCAATCCGCCGGTTATTACGGACGTTGCGGCAGCGGTTTCCGGCTCGGGGTCGGCGGTCATAACATGGACGACCGATGAGAACGCTTCCAGCAAGGTGAACTATGGACTGGCCTCATCCTATGGAGCGAGTACCTCTGTCACCGATACATCGCCGCGTGTCACCTCTCACACCAGAACGCTCACCGGACTGCGCGCGTGCACCATCTACCACTATGCCGTCGTATCGGCGGACGCAGCGGCGAATTCCGCAACATCGGGAGACGGAACATTCATGACTACCGGTTGTACGGGGGATGCGACAGTCACCTCTGGCACGGGAACGGCGGTCATTTCCAATGCCAACGGCTCGACCGGCAGCATTGTCCTCACCGGAAGTTCGGTGACGCTCAGTGTGCCAAGCGGCTATATCGCAACAAATCCCACCTGCCCCAGTGGCGCGCACTTCCAGCTGAAAGAGCTGGCTCCCTTGCCGGTAAAAGACGCGCTCGGCGTGCCGTCGGGCCGCGCTACGATTGTGACGGCGCACAACCTGTCGGCGTACTGTCCGGATTTTACGCCGGTAACGTCATTTGCCCAGTCGCTGACTGTTACGTTCAGATATGCTGATGCGGATGTTGCCGGCTTAATCGAGACATCACTCGCGGTGTACCGCTACGGATCCGGCTCCACGGCATGGCAGGAGCTTGCTTGCAGCCAGGACGCTGCAGCAAACACGCTCACGTGCGGCACGACCGCTTTTTCGTCTTTCGGACTGTTTGGAGCGCCTGTCCCATCGTCATCGTCGAGTGCCCGCAGTGCGCCCGTGGCCAAAACCGGCGGATGTCGCGGCAGCAATTGCCGGTCGATTGTCCGGCCCAGCCCGGATCGCTACGTCGTATCGCAGGATACTACGACTGTCGCTGCAGCCAGGCCTTTGGCATGTTCTGGCGAAACCGTGCCAAGCAAAAACAAGAAGCTATGGATGCCGATCGAAGACAAATCCGTGCTGTTTCAGGATGTTCCGGTCGCCCAGTGGTTCGCGTGCCCGGTGCATCATGTCATCGAGAAAGGAATTTTCCAGGGCTACAGTGACGGGAGCGGCAACATGACCGGACGGTATGGTCCCTCTGATTCCATGACGCTCGGCCAGCTGGCTAAGGTGGCGGTACAACTCGCACATCGGTCTGTTACCGGCAGTACGATTGGCAGCAGATGGGCTCATCCCTACATGAATGCGGCGCAGGCCATGCGTCTGTCCGCTTTTTTGCGGAAAATGGATGCTGCCACGGTCGCCACCCGCGGCATGGTCTTGCAGACAATCCTCGAGGCGCTGGATATTCCTCTGCAGCAAAAAGCGCGGTCGCCTTACGCCGATGTGCCGGACGGGTCGATCTATGCCAGTGCCGTCGCCACCGCGACGACGCTCGGTATTGTGAGCGGTGATCCTTCGGCAGACTCAGGACAGGCAGATCAGGACCGCACCTTCCGGCCGAATGCTCCCATCAACCGTGCCGAGGTGGCCAAAATGATTGTGCTGGCATTGGCGCAAAAAAACAGCGTGCCGCAGTCCGGCGGGAAAAAGTGATACAATTTCAAAAAATAGCATAAAATATTTTCATGACTACACGCCAATTTTCGGCTGAGGAAAAATGAGGCGTACTGCTGGACTTGATCGAATCGGCACAAGTAAGGAGGGTATTCAATTGGATCATCTCCAGTACGCGGATAGTTCCTATGGCCGTGAATCCATGACAGTTGTTGCTCGGGGGAGGGAGCAGATTGCGGCAATCCGGACGGCATGCCTTGCATCATTGCAGGATCTCTTGAGACAATTGTCTCAGGGGCAACAGGTGTTTCCGGCGTCCGGCAGTCAACTGCCGGAGAGCCTGTCTGAAATTGTGCATGAGAAAACAACATAATGGTCTCTGCTGACAATTGCACAAGAGATGCATCGGCCGATACGATGATCCGCATGCGCATCACATCCTTCCTTCAGAGTTTTCTGGCTATCGTTGTCGGCATTCTTGTCGGTGCCATCCTCTCCACAGTCACCGATGCCGCAATCGAGATAGCGGGCTTCGTTCCCAGAGTCGCTGACCAGATGGCTCATGGATCGCCGACGTGGTTTCTGATTGTTGCCATTGCCTATCGCACCATCTTTACTGTTCTCAGCTGTTATCTTGGCGCGCGTCTCGCCCCAAGCAACCCCATGCGTCACGCCGTCGTTCTCGGTGTCATCGCATTGCTCGCCAACCTCGCCGGCACCATTGCCATGTGGAAGCACGGGCAGAACTGGTATCCGGTTATCCTTACTCTCCTCGCATTGCCCAGTGCATGGGCCGGGGGCTGGCTTAGGATGGAGCAGCTGCACAAGACGCGCAGTCGTTCGCGCAGGTAGCCGCGGACAGATGGTCAAGGACAGAAACAAACGAGCATGTTTTCGTTGATTTACCGTCTGAACAGAGATACAGTCGGGAGCATTACTCTATCCGTTTCTCTTTCGATGTATGAACTTCTTTGGACTCGGTACGCCGGAGATTATTCTCATTCTTATTGTGCTGCTGCTTTTTTTCGGAAAGGAAAAGTTGCCGGAGCTTGCACGCAGTATCGGCAAGTCATTTAAGGAACTGAAGGCCGGCTTCGAAAAGTCTCCCGCCGAAATAGAAAAGGAGCAGAAGAAAGAGGCGGTTCATCACGCAGAGGTCAAAAAAGACGCTTAGCATATGATCTTCCTCGACCATCTGCTGGAACTGCGATCAAAAGTGCTGGTGTGCGTCGCTGCCATCGTGGTCGGCGCGCTGGTCGCCCATTACTATCATGAGGCGATCATCGGTTTTCTGCTGCGTCCGACCAAAAACCAGCAGCTCTTTTTTCTGTCACCGCTCGATCCGCTTTTTTTCATTCTGAAAATCGATCTGTTTGGCGGCATCATTCTGGCTTTTCCTGTCATCAACTGGAGTGTTCTAAGCTTCATTCGTCCGGCCATGCAGAAATCCGGCTGGCTGCTTTTGTGTACGCTGTACTTCATGGTGTCCATTCTGGCGCTGTGCGGACTCGGCTACGCTTTCTTTGTCATTATTCCCATCAGTCTGCAGTTCCTGCTGTCGATCAACATCAGCGGCATTCAGAATATGATTACAGCCAGCAGTTATCTGGATTTTCTGCTGGTGCAGTCGTTTATCATCGCGATCATTTTTCAGATTCCCATTTTCATTCTGGCTGGCACCTACATGCGCGCTTTCAACGCCGATGTGCTGTCATCCAAGCGCCGGTACATTTATGTGGGTGGTATCATTGCACTTGCGGTCATCACGCCGACGGTTGATATATTCAACTTGCTGATTGTCGCTGTGCCTGCCGCTATTATCTATGAAGGCAGTCTGCTGGCGGCACGTTTCCTGCAGTGGCGCATGGGTGCAGCCGAACATACCGCACCGGTTGAAAAAGAAGGGCAAAGGCCGGATATTGCATAAACGAATAAAACAGATTGTTATGGCAGATCAACTTGCACAAAAAAACAATTTTTTTTACTTTCAAATGAGCGTAGGATTTCCCCCATGCTTACCAAAGTCATGACACGCAAAGAATTCCTCCGTTACACCTCGGCTTTCTTCGGTTTGTTTATTTTGAGCCGACTGCCTTCGGTTGCGACAGAGAAAAAAGCAAACGGACACGCTCCAGGTTCTTACGGCAATCAATCCTATGGAGGTGCGAAATAACCGGATAGCTGCAATGGCCAAGGCGGTCTTGCGTGCATCTATGTGCGCAGGCGGTGCTATGCTGTTTTTGCCGTCGCTGGCGTTTGCCCTCAATTATGGTGCCGGTTATTACGGAGGCGGTAACTACAACGAAGGCGCACTCTCCGGTTCGACGATTGCATTGGTTTCCTCGCTCAATCCTTCCACTTACGGATCCGGAGTCACTCTCACTGCTACTGTTACTCCCAGTGCCGCAACCGGGAGCATCACCTTTAAAGACGGTTTGACTACTATCGGCTCGGCAACAATTGGGCACGGATCAGGTAAACTTACTATCAGCTCACTGGCGGCAGGCAGCCACTCGCTTACCGCAGTGTATGGAGGAAATTCCATCTATGCTACGTCTACCAGCTCCACAGTGACACAGGTTGTGACACCGGCAACATCTGCAAACGTGCTGGTCTCTTCGAACAATCCGTCAGTCTACGGACAGAGCGTGACATTCACGGCAACAGTGTCGCCTGTCACTGCAACTGGCACACTCACGTTCAAGGACGGAGTATCAACGGTTGGCACGGCATCCGTCAGTCATGCATCTGGTTCCATTACCACATCCGCTCTCACGGTTGGGACGCACTCTATGACTGCCGTCTACAGTGGTAGTGCAACACATTCGGGCAGTACGTCCAACACTGTGACGCAAGTAGTGACAGCGCCTGCCAGCTCGTCATCTTCTTCTTCCAGTGGATCTGGAGGCGGAGGTGGAGGTGGTGGAGGCGGTGGTGGTGGTGGTTCAGGAGGAGCGTATCGTGCCTTTATCCAGTCCCAGGGTTCCGGCGCAAGCGGTTCAGCTTCGTCGGGCGCGCCTGCATCCGGTGCGACAGGCACGCCATCTTCGTCAGACTCAGGCGGCGCATCTGCCTCCGCTTCCAATGCCACCGCAGCCGGTTTTACCGATGTGCCGGCAAGTTCGTGGTTTGCACCTTTTGTGGAAAAGCTCGTTAGTGACGGAATCGTCTCCGGCTACAAGAACGAGAACGGGGAGAATACAAACGTGTTCGGCGCCACCGATACGGTTCAGTATGATCAGATTGCGAAAATGGTAATGTTGTTGGCAGGTTTCAAGGAACTGTCTGTGCCATCTGACAATGTGTCCGCCAGAGGTACTTGGGCGGAGGGATGGGTGGCTGCTGCCGAGCGCAAAATTTCTTTCTACGACCGCTCGCTCAATGTCGGTTCACCGGCCCCGCGCGGAGCTGTGGTGCAGGCGATTTTGGAAGCTCTCGGCATACCGCTCAAACTGTACGATCATCCTTTCACGGATCTTCCGAATGACGATCCGTATGCGTCGGCACTTGCCACGGGCTACGCTCTCGGTCTGGTGACCGGCTACACCAATGCGGACGGCGTCCCTCTGAACACTGTTCATGCCGATGCACCTATTATCCGTGCCGAGGTCGCTGCGCTGCTTGTGCGCGCTCAGTCACTCGACAGCAACAAGCTGAAATCCGCAACAATCCGCGATGCATCTGCGCAGTCTGCCGGAGTGCAGCCGCAGGACATGCCGAAGGAAACCGGAAACGGCACTATTCTGCGTCCAAGCAATCTTCGTTCCGATGCGTCGCTTGCCAGTCCGATTCTTATGGTGGTGCCTGTCGGTACCTCTGTGGTGGTGGTAAGCAGCAGGTCCGAGTGGTCATCGGTACGCCTGCAGGACGGAAGAACCGGCTTCGTGCTCACAAAGAATATCGGCCTTTCCGCCGCATCCGCTCCGGCAGCCGATACAGTGCCAATGAACACCCCCGCCGATACCACTGGCATGCAGCGCGTGATAACAGGAGTCAATGTCCGCAGCGAACCGGTTGCCGGCTCAAAAATTGTTGCCGGCATTCCCTCTGGTACATTTGTTGTGGTTCTTGAAACTATGGGCGATTGGGCCAGAATACAGTTCGATGACGGGAAGACGGGGTATATCGTCAAAAAATTCCTCTCTGATCGCTAGACAGAATCAGTGTTCTTTGATTGATTATCCGAAGCCTGCCGTACAGGCGTGGCTTGGAGTTTTGCAATCAACTTTTTTGCCCACAGCTCAACACGCTGCTCCTGTCCGTATGGCTCATTGACCAGAATGAGCGGCGGTACATAGAGTATGCCGCCATGTTCACGCTGGAAGCGCAGAAAATGTTCGGTGCAGCGGGTGCGGAAATAGTAGCGTTCATCCCCCAGACTGATGAATGTGAGCGGCTTTCCCTGTAAATCAACGTCTTTCGCTCGGTCCATCAGCAGCTGGTGCATGTACATATTCAATTGTCCCTCTTTTCCGCCCGTATTCCAGGTGCCCGAGCCGAGAATAACAACATCACCGCGCAGCAGGTCCTCAGCCTGCGCGTTCTCCGCTTTCTGTATTTCAACCTGTATGTCTGGCGCGAGCGTTGCGACGGTGTGTGCGATCGTATCAATGACATGTTCGGTGCTCCCGCTTGTCGAGGCGTAGAGAAAATGGAGAGATGGCATAAAGGTGTCAAGGCAGTGGTATACTGTTTCGTATGGATGCAGTATACCCTCAGGCACTCTTTGCAACACCCGTATCACTATCGCTTGTGTTTGTGATTGCAGCGATACAGGTGATTTCTGTCGGGTTTATGGCGTTTGCGGCAATGCAGTTCGGGAAAATGGTCGACAGACATACCAGATTTTTTGAGGAAATAGGCGACCCGGCCAGCTATGCGCACATCAAAAGCCAGCTGGTTGCAGGCAAGTGGATCTATATTGTTTTGACCATAGCTGTCACGGTGCTGGCATCCATCATCTTCCTCTTCCAGCCACATATTTTTTAGTATGCCGTACTTTTTTTCATCCACTCCGGGCAATGACGAAAAGCTGGTGCGCATCGTACGCCAGCACTGGATCAAATATGTTTTTCTGATCTTCGTGTATCTCGTACTGCTCTCGCTCAGTGTCGGCATGTTCGTCGCTGCCGGCGTGACGGCGTACCACACCCAGTGGGTATCGTTTGTGCTGTTCACAGCGGCACTCGTTCTGTTTTTATTCGCCCATCACTGGTTTTTTGTCACGCTCCTGTGCGAAATGGCTGTGCACATCGCTATCACCAATCATCGCGTTGTGTGGGTGCGCGACAAGTTATTTTTAGACGAACACATGACCGAGTACGCCTTCACCATTATGGAAACAGTCGAAGCGCGCAAGCACGGCTTGCTGCAGACCATTCTGCGCTACGGAACATTGCAGTTTGAAACCGGTCCCGACATTACGCTTGTGCCGCACCCCATCAGTGTCGCCAAAGACATTGAGCAGGCGATGGGAATGCGGTGACAGGATTTACAGTTTGACGCCGCGAATACGACCTTCGGAGAGTGGGCGCATCAGAAGTTCGTGAATGTATAAATTACCGTCTTCAATTCGGGTTTTTGCCGTTGTCGGAATAGCTCTATTCAATGCCGCCATACTTCGTATTGGTTCTTGCGTATTTGCTATTTTTTCAGGCCTGCCATTTTTCGGAGGCCGCGCTTTCTTCGGTCGGATGTTCTCATATTGCTCTTTATGTTTCATGACTAATGAATACACATCCATACGTTCACTGAAAGAATCACGGATTGAATCCACAATAGTCCGTCCGTTAATAGGAAGATCAATAATCGCCTCATGCAGTCCTAATTTTTTTTGCATACAACCAACTGCATATTCAACCGCACTATCTTCCAAAAAAAGCGGAAAATCTATATCACAATCTTTTCTTTCTTTATGATAATCCGTACGAATAGTTTGAAGAAATCCTTTTATAAGAGAAGTCTGACGTTTCAGTTCTCTTTCCATAAGTGCATCTATTCCATTATTTGCCTGACTTAATGCAGTGCGCTTAAGAATTGATTGAAGCGCACACCTTAGTCCGTATTGGATATGCAGCTGAAAATAAATAGCATCCGATACGTTATCAAGTATGAGATGAGCAGCTCTGTCTATGGATGAATCAGTGAAACCTGGTAAATCCGCGCCAATGTGTAAGTTGGTCATATGGACACTATAAAATATATAGATTTACTGTCAATAATCTTATCCCTCATAAACTGCGTTATAGTGACTCAGATTCAATATTTGATTATTCGTCTACTTCTATGGCCTCCAAGCAATCCACCGCCGACTTTCTGGTTGATCAGCTCTCTGCAGCAGGCACCATGCGCAGCCGCAGGATGTTCGGCGAGTATGCGCTGTACTGCAACGACAAGGTTGTGGCGTTCATCTGCGATGACCGGTTATTTGTAAAACCAACCGATGCCGGGCGGAAGTTCATCGGCGACGTAACCGAAGCACCAGCGTACCCGGGCAGTAAAATGTATTTTTTGATTGAGGAAGACAAATGGGAAGACCGGGATTTTTTGTGTGAGTTGATTCGGATAACGGCGGGGGAGGTAAAGGGGAAAAAGTCAAAAGCCAAGGTTCCAAAAATCAAGAGAAAGAAATGAATACCTAGAGCGCCTCTTCGTGGGCGCGGCGCACACAATAAACATCTGCATGTAGATATCCGCTCCCTTATATGATTTTTAAGAGCAAAGATATTGGGGAGCAGGTATCTACCTGCGCCCGGCTCTTAAAACTAGCGAAAACCTCCGCGGGCGGGGACGCCCGCTACTGGAGATTGTAGGATTTTTTGAGGTGACTTTTATTTTCTTGACTCCCCTCTTCAAGTAGAATAACATTTAACCAAATGGTTGAATATAGTGTGGATCTCGATCTCATCTTCGGCTCACTCGCACATCCTATCCGCCGCGACATTCTGCGGCGCGGAGCCACGGAAGAGCTATCAGTAGGCGAGATCGCCAGGTCATATAACGTCACGCTGGCAGCTATCTCCAAGCATCTCAAAATTCTGGAGAAGGCCAAGCTCATCATCAAGCGCAAGAAAGGAAAAGAGCACCTCATTCAACTGTCGCCGCCGGCCATCAAAGACGCAGCCAAGTACTTACAGGATTACGAAAAACTCTGGAACGATCGGTTTGACGCCCTCGAAAAATATTTAGCCACTCTCCCCCAAGACGATGCCAAAAAGTAAACCACTCTCACTCACCATCACGCGGACATTCAATGCTCCACGCGCACTCGTGTGGAAGGCATGGACCGACGACACCATGCTACGGAAGTGGTCATGTCCGAATGGATTTGAAATTATCTTCAGCGAAGGCGAGCTGAAAGTCGGCGGAAAATTCCGCAGCACCATGAAGTCCGCGCAGTTCGAAGGAACCGTTGTCGGCGTCTACAAAGAGATCGATGAGCCGAAGAAGCTCGTGTTTACGCATGCCTGGGAGCAGGAAGATGACGGCGGCCACGATGATGAAACACTCGTGACCGTAGAATTGATCGATCAGGGTGCAAAGACAGAAATGATCTTCACGCAGACAGGGTTTACATCCAAAGGCTCACGCGATGGTCACGAAGGCGGTTGGAGTGAGTGCTTCGACAAGCTCAGCCTTCAACTCTCGCACTAATTCTCTATTTATTTCTCTCATGTTTATGACTGATAGCGCATCTCAAGATCTCGTCGTCGTTCGCCACTTCGACGCTCCGCGCGCGGCTGTGTGGAAAGCGTGGACGGACCCTGAGCAGCTAAAGAAATGGTGGTCGCCGAAAGATTGCACCACTCCCTCTGTTACTATCGATGTGAAAGTCGGGGGCAAGCTTCTGTTTTGCATGAGAATGCCGGATGGAAAAGAAGTATGGGGCACAGGCACGTTCAAAGAAGTAGTGCCAATGGAAAAGCTGGTCTATGCCGATAATTTTGCGGATAAAGACGGCAATATCGTATCGGCCGATACCTATGGAATGCCAGCTGATTTCCCAAAAGATTTGATCGTCACAGTTGTTTTTGAGGATGATGGACAGGGGACCAAAATGACCCTCACGCATAGCGGCATGCCAGCCGGAAAAATGAAGGATATGACCGGTGACGGCTGGAATGAGATGTTCGACAAAATGGGAGAAATTATACAAAAGTAGTTCAATGAAATAGCCTTATTAAAAAGATAAAACTCGTATTATTTATTTACTCATCTAACAATGACTCACCCGAAAGATCTCGTTCTCACTCGCATGTTCGCGGTACCCCGCTCAATCGTCTGGAAAGCATGGACAAACCCGGTCGAACTAGCCAAATGGTTTGGTCCCGCCATGTTCACCAATCCGGTCTGCGAAGTGGATCTTCGCGTGGGCGGAAAAATGCGTATCGAGATGCAAGATCCGCAAGGCAATCGTTACCCGATGAGTGCGACGTATGAAGAGATTGATCCGCCAAGCAAATTAGTCTTTCGATCAGGTGCACTGGAAGATGAAAACGGCAAACCGCAATTGGAGGTTCGCAATACCGTCACCTTCGAAGAGATCGATGGTCAAACCAAAATCACCATGAAGGCCGATGTGCTCGCCGATATCGGCCCGGCGCATATGGCACTCGAAGGTCAGAAAGAGGGCTGGAGCGGATCGTTCGACAAGCTAGCTACTCTTTTGACAGCGAACTAATTGCTCTACGCTAGCACTCAATTATTCTTTTTCCTTCTCCCATGTTTGTTCCTGTCCTCATTGCTGTTGTCGCGATCATCGTCATTCTTCTCGTCGTTATTGCTCTGCGCAAACCAACGTTTCGCTACGAACGCTCTATTACTATCAATGCTCCGGCCGCCGCTGCGTTTGCCCTCGTGAACGATTTTCACAAGTGGGAAGCGTGGTCGCCATGGGAGAAAGTCGACCCGAATACCAAGCGAACCATTACAGGTGCACAGTCGGGTGTTGGTGCCAAGTATGCGTGGGAAGGCAACAAGAATGTCGGTTCCGGTCACATGGAAATTCTCGAGAGCAAACCCAATGAACTCATCAAAATTGATCTGGTGTTCCTAAAGCCGATGCCTGGTCACAACACGACGGAATTCACGTTCAAGCAGGAAGGAAATAATGTCATCGTCACGCAGGCAATGTATGGCTGCAACAGCTTCATGGGCAAAGTATTTGGTCTGTTCATGAATATGGACAAGATGATCGGCGGACAGTTTGAGAAAGGATTGGCCGATATCAAGCGCCTGGCCGAAGCGTCGAAGTAAGAATAGAGAGCATTCGTAGGCGAGGTTGCGGAACCTGCGCTGCGGATACAAATTATTTCTCCTCATCGTTTATGACAGCCGATCCATCATCACGGACAATTGTTACCACTCGTATCATCCATGCGCCGCGCGAGAAAGTGTGGCAGGCGTGGACAACGGGCGAGAAGCTCGCGCGCTGGTGGGGGCCGAAAGGATTTACCAATACCTTCCACGAGTTCAATCCTGTTGCTGGCGGCCTATGGCGCTTTACCATGCATGGACCGAATGATCTTCAGTTCGAGAACGAGAGTGTCTTTGTGGAGCTGCAAAAACCTGAGCGTATCGTGTTTGACCATCAAAAACCGATGCATCCGTTCCGCGCTATTGTCACATTCGAGGCTATCGGCGACAGCACAAAAATTATCTGGCAGATGGTGCACGATACCGTCGAAGAATGCGAGAAGGTTAAATCATTTGTCATTCCTGGAAATGAGGAGAATCTGGATAAACTGGAGGCAGAGCTTGCAACAAAATAGATCGAATCATCAATTCATTCTTTAAAGAGAGGGATAAGTCGCTCCCACGTACGGATTTTCTCTGCTATACTCATCACTCATTTTTTCCTCTACCAGACTCATGCCGAAACATTCTCATCCCCAGAAATCCGCTTCTCGCGACGGCCGCTGGCTGGCGTTGATGGTGCTCTGTCTCGGTTCACTCATGATCGTGCTCGATACAACCATCGTGAACGTCGCGTTGCCTTCCATTCAGACAGATCTTGGGTTTTCGGACTCGTCGCTTGCGTGGGTGGTGAATGCATACCTGCTGACATTCGGCGGCTTCCTGCTCCTTGGTGGCAGGCTTGGTGATCTGTTTGGTCATCGCAGATTATTTTTGATCGGCATTGTCTCTTTTACCGCTGCGTCTCTTTTGTGCGGACTTGCGACTGCGCAATGGATGCTCATCGTCGCCCGTGGCGTGCAAGGTCTTGGCGGTGCGATCGTCTCGGCAGTCGCACTCTCACTCACCATGAATTTGTTTACGGATCCAGCTGAACGCGCCAAAGCGATGGGTGTCTATGGCTTTGTCTCGGCTGGCGGCGGAAGCATTGGCGTGCTGCTTGGCGGCCTTCTTACCGGTTCTCTGAACTGGCACTGGATTTTCCTCGTCAATATTCCAGTCGGCGTACTCGTTGTTATTTTGTCGATCATCTTGTTGCCAAAGGCACACGTAAAAGCGCCGGGACACTTGGATTTTGGCGGAGCAATTACCGTCACGGCATCCATGATGCTGGCGGTCTATGCCATTGTTAACGGCAATCAGAATGGCTGGCTCTCTGGGCTCACACTCGGTCTTCTGGCACTCTCGGTTGTGCTGATGGGCATATTTCTATGGATTGAAAGTTCTATTCGTTCACCGCTCGTTCCGCTCAAATTATTCCGTCTGCGCAACGTTGTCGTCGCCAATATTGTCGGCGTACTGTGGGCCGCATCCATGTTTGCGTGGTTCTTCATTTCGGCACTCTATCTTCAATTGGTTCTTGGCTACTCGCCACTACAAGTCGGTTTGTCCTTCCTGCCTGCCAACCTGATTATGGCGACCTTCTCACTTGGACTCTCTGCCAAAATCGTCATGAAATTCGGTATCCGAAAGCCACTTGGCGTCGGCTTGCTTATTGCCGGCTGCGGTCTTGCCTGGTTTGCTCGTTCGCCGATCGATGGACATTTCCTTATGGACGTTTTGCCGGGAATGGTCTTGCTCGGCATTGGTGGCGGCATCGCGTTTAACCCCATGCTACTTGCAGCCATGAGCGATGTGCCGGCGCACGAATCCGGTCTTGCTTCCGGCATCGTGAATACTGCGTTCATGATGGGTGGAGCACTCGGTCTTGCGGTTCTGGCAAGCCTCGCCGCAGCCCGTTATACCAGTATGGTTGCTGCCGGATCAGGCGAGTTGATTGCTTTAAACGGCGGGTATCACACCGCGTTCCTTGTCGGTGCGTGTTCGGCAATTATCGCTGGTATCCTTGGGGCAACCATGATCAAGATTTCCAAGAACACGGATATGGGCGCACACGTGGTGCATGGAGTGTAAGAATTCGATTCATCAGATTTTGGCTTTCTGATGGGATTAATACCGAACGAAATATATTGTTTTTGACACAAAATTTTTTCGATGCATAATAATAAAACCAGTTGACGCTCTTTCACAGTTCATCGGAGGGAGTTCGATGCAGGTCGAAAAGAGGATCGTCGATGGATCTGAGGTTGCCGTTGTCGAAATCAGTCCTCTGGACTACGCTACACTTGAGCCTTCAGATGTTATTGAGCTGTGCGTTGCAAACGGCGCAATTAACGACGAAGGAGGCGTTCGAACGTATCGGGTCCATGATCCGTTCTTCACCGCTGCCTACAATGACAATCCGCCAGACCTTACCGCTGATGAGCTCGGCCAGCTCTTCGAGGCCTGAAAACTGGTATCCGCCGCCGCAAGTGCCCCTGCAAACCGCAGGGGAGCGGCGGCTTTTTTGTGCGTCTTATAATTGCGGCTTCGTTCCGTTTGATCCGGGAAAGTATCGCCAGCCGGTTGTCTGTGGCACGGGCCTGATACTGTGAATTTCGTCTGCCGCGATACGGCGGGGGATAATCACTTCGTAGCCGCGAGCGTCCGGCAGTTTCATGAACAGGCCGACAGCCTCGGCGCTTTTCATGGCATCGTGGCGGTGATGATAGTGGCCGAAGAGGACCAGCTCATCATCTGGAATGCGAAACTGCACAGCCACAATCTTTCCGTTTTTGCCTCGTTTCAGCTCCCTCGTCCATTGGAAGCTGGCGTTAAAGTCGGCAGTAAGCGGCATGGCATACACTCCTTTTACCTCCTCTATGCCCGTTGCGGCTTTCGCAATCCCGCCTCGCTTGATGCGAGCAGTATTTTTCTCCAGTGTCAGATGCACGAACATGGCCATAGTCCTCATTCTACAGTAAAAAACCCTCTCGGTGTGAGAGGGTGGGGTGCCGCACCAAAGCGCGGCTGGTTTCGATGACGCCGGCGTTTCAATCATGAAGCGGCCGCCTGGTCCGCTCCTGATGCATGTCGCCGTGTCTGCGCCAGCTGATCTCAAGCGAGGCGATGCTGACAAAAAACAGAACCAGCAAGCAGAGGTAGCATCCTTGCGCGTGCGGTGTCATCCTGCGGAACTGGAATGACATGCAGCTGCAAAAGCTCAAGAAAGCCAGGCAGTCTCGTCGGTAGTGCTTATAGCACATAACCACGTGAGACCACATCATGAGTCTCCACGTAAAAGCGGCCTCTTCCGCCCTTGGTATGGCCAAGTCAGACGGATTCAGCAGCCTGAAGAGACATTCTCCGCACACTGCTGAATCCGCATTGTCATCGATGGTGAAAAAGAGCAGGTCCTTTTCAGCAGGGTGTAATACGCAAAGGAAGAAATTTTGTCAATGCTCTAGAGAGCACTTTGAAACAATCAACAGGCAGAAAAAAATGAGTCTGGCAGCGCATACTATTTCATGCGTGCCGCCTTCAGTGCCTTTGCCCACCATAGAAGCTGGCTGAGCATTTTATCGGCGTTGTCTTTCAAATGCGCTTCTGTCTCAGTATTCCACTGAGCTTTCCCCATAATGATCGGAAACAGAATGCTGCCTTGAATGTGCACCGCATTGCGGATAGGTGCCATTTCCAGTTCTACCGAAATCTGGCGCAAATGCTCAACCGCGCGGGCGCCCCCCACTCCGCCATAGCTCACAAAACCGACAGGCTTGTTGTTCCACTCCGGAAACAGATGGTCGAGAGCATTCTTCAAAACACCGGAGGTGCTGTGATTGTATTCGGGTGTCACGATAATGAATGCATCGGCTGCATCGATCTTGGCCGACCACTTCTTCACCACATCATTGGAGTATTTTTTCCCCAACTGAGACGGTCCCATCGGTTCCTCAAAAAACGGCATGGGATAATCCACAAGATCCAGTAACTCTACTTCCACACTTTCCAATTTCTTGGCTTCGGCCGCTATCCATTTTGCCGGCTTGTCGCCAAAACGAGCGGGGCGCGTGCTGCCGATAATGACGGCGATTCTGAGAGTGTCCATACGAGAAGAGGTGAAAGGAATAATCAATATGAAAGACAATAGTCCTTACAAATCAATAAGCGAAGAAAAATGCAGTGAATATTCGTAACTGACCGACGGGGACGCTTCTCACACACTGACGCTGTATCGTGTGCTGATAGTGCTGCGCAAAGCCGTCAGCTTCGTGAGTGAGCGGGTGGATTTTGCGTAGTTGCATGCACCGATAACACCTGTGTCGTGGGCGGCATTTCGGACAAGAGAATTTGTGGGTGAGAATCCGGCACGTACCCATGTGAGAAGTGCGGGGATGCGGTTGGCTGGGTCTTCTTTCAGCCGGATGAGAGTATTGGTGACAGATGCCGTGTCGCTGAATGTTGTGGCAAAACCTTCAAAATTTCGAGTGGAATCCACAAATCCGGGATTAACATTCACGTCGCCTGTGCCCGGCGTACTGCCTGTCGTAGGTGCGCCATAATACGTTCCATGTGATGTTTTGCCCACATTGCTGTAGGTTGAAGCATTGTAAGCGCAATTATTGGTCACGCCTGTCGGAGTGATGATATTGTCATTCGGCGGGTTTTTGCCCGATGTTGCGGTATTGAAATGATTGCCGCGTGCTGAGGTATCCCAGTAGACATTGTCGCGATACAGCGGCAAAGAGCCGATAGCGGATTCAAGTGTTTCGTTGAGCTGTACGCCATGTTCAAAGGCTGGGGAGCCCATAAAGGTATTGTGCAGACAGTCTGTAATTCTCGCATTTCCGGTTGTTGTGAGCAATGTGCACGAAGACTGGGCACTGTCGCCGGATCGGGGCAGCACGAGACAGTGTTTGACGGTGTAGTATCTTGAATAGGCGGTTGCAATAATGCCGTCACCGTCTTGTGCTGTGGAGGATCCTGTGCATTGCAAGATGACGCCGTCAATGACTGTGTCGCGATCGGGCAAGCCAAATCCTTTCGGATTGTACACATTCCCATCCATCAGCCAGTAACAATTTGCAATATCTCCCGCAACACCCATTGCATTCCAGTTTGACGGAATACGTCGAACGACATTATACGAAAAAACCGCATACATCTGTGCAGTATCCATATAAATATCGCTAGCGAAAATATTGAACTGAACGGTAACTCCGCCGATAGAGCCGCCAAAAGAAGGGTCGTTTACCGCTGCATCAAAATAATTACGCTTTATTTCGCGTGTGCCACTGGAAAGGTTGTTTGAGGCTCTCACTCTAAGTGATCGGGTGTCAGTCGTCGAAGCAAATGTATTGTCATTAAAGATAAATGTACCTGTGGAGGTTATCGCTCCTCCTGCATACATCGAAAAACTTCCGCAGGAAGTAAAAGTGCAGTAGGTAATCGATGTTGAATGTCCGGTCACATTCAGTGAAACGTCGATAGCGGGGTACGTAGCGTCTCCCAGGCGAATAAAATCTGTATACTGAGCCGTTACTTGCATGTTCCCTGTCATGCCGTTGATGCTGATGCGTCCGTAACCTCCGCTTGCATTGGAGCGCACGGTTGCACGGTTGCTGGCAGAGCCATTGAAGAGCAGATAATTGTTGTATTGGTTATAGCCGCTGGCGGCAAAGACATAAGACTGGCTGGTCGGGCTGCTTGCCTGGCTTGAGTCAAATTCCAGTATGGCACCAGGATTGACAGTAAGCGGATAAAAGCCAGCGGTGCGCGAGCCGTTTGTTTGCTGGCTGAGTATGCAGCCGCGTACAACAAGTGTCGGCGGACTGGAGGGCGATGATGCCCCGACAACAAGTTTTCCGGTGTTGGCTATTGTAATGGCAATGGCATGCTGAGGCGCTGCAGCTGCTGTATTGTAATCGTTGGTGCCCGTGATCCAGTTGGCACTGGTCAGGTCAACGGTAGCGCCGCCTGCTACTCCAGAGGCATACAACCGCTTTGTTCCATTGGATCCGTTATCCATGTACACCGAAAAAGAGCTTGCTCCCGATGGCAGGGAAGGCATAGTAAGACGCGGCTTGCTTACACCGCTCGTGAATGACTGTTGCTGGTTTGCTGAAAGCATGGATTCTTTCCCCCCGCTGTCTATGACAGCTATGGCAATATTGACTCCGCCGCTGGACCACGGAACTGTGGTCACAGCCGTACTTCCTGAATATGACGGCGCTGCCGGTACGCCTAAATACGATGGGCCAATTGTCACTGTTCCCGCGCCGTCTGCAACTGTTATGGTATGTCCGGCAGCGATAGTGATCGTGTCGCCGTTTCCCGGAACAACCCCCCCTGTCCATGTGGAGGTAGATGACCAGTTCCCAGTCTGAGCAGAGGTAATGGCAGCCATAATAACTTACGTAGTGATGTCGTAGGAGTAGAGCGACGCTTCCAGTATTTCGCCCTGAAACGGCCGCACGAGTCCGGCCGAAGTCACGGTGCCGCCAAGAACCAGATTATCGACGCCCGATACATCGCCAAACCAGGCGAACGTGCCGATGTTCGTGATGGTCAGAGGATTCTCTTCGGCGCCACTCAGGCTGATGTAATAGTCGGTGCCGTCATGAATAACGGCAAGCAGGTAGGTGGTGGAAACAGACAGAGTCGTGACACCGGTGACCGTGTGCTTGGTGCCGCCGGCATTGGATTCCACATACACAAGACCGGCTGCCGTAATGCCGATTTCAAACCAGTTGTTCGCAGTACCGGTATCGGCGGCCGAAAGAAGCACCTGCACGCCGCGGGTGGCAAAAGCCGTTGATCCCGTTTTAAAAGTGATGACGGCAGAGCCGACGGTATCGGCTATGGTATTCGCGGTGCTCAGATAATCATCCGTGCCGTCAAAAAGAATACTTGGCAGCGCCGTCTGCAAGAGTGGGCGGCTGCCCGAAGTACTTTGTGTCATCCTGTAATTATCGCCGCTGTCATTCTGCCAGCTGCCCACAGGGTTGTTATTGACAGTGGCGGCTGTTGTACGGGAGGAATCCTGAAACAAGCTGCCCGTTGCGCGAAAGTTCACGAGTGGACCGGTAGATGCCGCTAGTGTGGCTACTGGAAGACGCATATGTCGATGGAGGAGATTTAAGACACGACCGTGCTCGGCCCCTTCACAACCCGTTGCTTGGAATTTGTTTCCAGGACACAGGCAACATCCCCGCTGTCGAGAGACACGTTGGTGGCGCCAGGTCCGTCGATGGTGACAGTGGTGCCGGAATCATTGACAATCTCCACTTCAAAGCCGTTACCGAGTGTGCCGATTGTCGGAAGGGAGAAAGTCATGGATGCCGTGGCGACAAATCGCTTGCCGCTGTCGGCTGCTGCAAGAGTATAGTTACTGCTTTTTGTTGCTTCGACGACAGCTCCGATGTTTTCACCGGTTGCCGCGTGACCAACTTGCAGGAACGTGTTGAGGACATCACCCCATGTGCCACTGTCGCTGCCGGATACGGGAAGTCGTGCCATAAAATGCGGTTAAGGAAAGGTTGAACCCATTCTATGGATGTTTTGCCGGATGACAATTCATAAAAGATGAATTCGCTTATCAAAGATAAATAATTATTGTGAATCAACTTTAGAAAAAAACAACGCACCGGACCGGCTGCCTCAGCAGGCGGCATAAAGTCGCTCTATGCAGCACTGGACAGACATGAACGGTGCATCATGAATGGGCGATTTTCTTGACCGTATTCCAGTTTCTGGTCGTGATGTGCTTGCCGTACTCTTTCTCGAGTACCTGCATGGCATCGACAGATCGTGTGCTTGGATTGAGTGTGAGCACGCTGCAAATCTCGGTATCGCTCACTTTCAGAATCGTAAAATCTTTATTGGGCGACATATAGGGAATCTTGAGCGAACTTTTCGGCTTGGTTGCCAAAAACGTAATATATAAGCGCGTATGCGGCGTCACTGATATGTGCTTGAAAGGATCACGATCAACCAGCGCGTGTATGTCGGCAAGGCTGCGAACAATGGCGTGAGAGTGCAGACGAAAAGTTGCTTCGATTTTCTTTTCGATCAACGTCACCAATGTTTCCGGTGTGGATTTTGGCGCATCGAACAGAATATTGCCGGTTGCAAGCAGGGTTTTGACATTCGTAAAGCCCAGAGACTCGAACATTGTTTTCAGTTTCGCCATCGGAATCATCTTGTTGCCGCCGACATTGATGCCACGCAGGAAGGCGACGAAGCGGGTTGTTGAATTATTGACAGGTGTCATACATCACTATTGTACACGTATTTCACTGAGCGAAATGCGCGTGAGAAAGTCTCAACTTCACTTCCGAAAATTCTCAGTTCCGTCTAGAGTCTGTATTCCATTTTGTTTCTTGATCTCTGCATGAAATTCACCACTCTCAGCACGACCGATCTCAAGGTCAGTAACATCTGTCTCGGCACCATGAGCTACGGTCATCAGGTAAACGAAGCCGATGCGCATGCGCAGCTCGATTACGCGGTGGGTAATCAGGTGAATTTCATCGACACAGCCGAAATGTATCCCGTGCCAAGCCAGGCCGATACATACGGCGAGACAGAGTGCATTATTGGGAGATGGCTGAAAAAAACAGGCAAAAGAAAGGAGATTGTCTTGGCGTCCAAAGTGGGCGGACCCAATCGTTACACTCATATTCGTACCGGCGACAATCGGCTCGACAAAGCCAATATTGAAGCGGCGCTCGACGAAAGTCTGAAGCGTTTGCAAACGGATGTAATAGATCTGTATCAGCTGCACTGGCCCGACAGAAATGTGAACTATTTTGGTCAGCGCGGATACGTTCATGCAGACCACGAGCAGGCAACACCGATCGAAGAAACGCTCGAGGCACTCGCCGGAGTTGTAAAAGCGGGCAAAGTGAAATATGTCGGCCTTTCCAATGAAACATCGTGGGGGACACTCGAATTTTTGCGCATCGCCAAAGAGAAAAATCTTCCGCGTATGGTGAGTGTGCAGAACCCGTACAATCTTCTCAATCGTCATTACGACATCAATATGGCCGAAATTTCCATGCGCGAAACTATCGGATTGCTCGCCTATTCCCCCCTGGGCTATGGCGTTCTTGGCGGACGCTACCTGGGCGGCAATATGCCCAAGGGCGGACGCTTTACTCTTCATCCGCAGTTTGCCCCTCGTTACCGCACGCCGCAGGCTCAGAAAGTCACACAGCTCTATGCCGATCTCGCCAAAAAACACGGTCTGTCACTCGCCCAAATGTCGCTGGCTTTTGTAAATATGCAGCCGTTTGTGACGAGTAATATTATCGGCGCGTCGAATCTTGATCAGCTGAAAGAAGACATAGACACGGGCGAGATGATTTTGTCTGACGATGTGCTCAAGGGTATCGAAGAGATTCACGAACAGTATCCAAATCCCGTGGCATAATCGTATTGATTACAAAATGTACATATGGTACAATTTATTCATATATGAAAGTCTATTCAATCAGCGAAGGTCGCAAGATATTGGGTGAATTGGTCAACCAGGTAAAGTACTTAAAGAAGCCTATCGCACTCGGAAAACATGGGAAAGCCGATGTTCTTCTCATCTCTTTAACAGATGAAGACACTGTTCCGATTGCAGAGATGGCAAGTGCTTCCGAGAGCTTTGCATTTTTAGAGCAGGAGCCCGATCTCTATTCGCTCAATGATCTTACGAAGAGATATGTTTGAATTTGGCTCTATTATCCTCGTGCCGTTTCCATTTAGCGATCTTTCGCATGCAAAAGTGCGTCCGGCGCTTATTGTATCTAGATATAATCCAAAGAATGATGAGGTCATTCTTTGTTTTATTACCTCAAAGGTCACAAGGGAAAAAGAAGGGCTTATTCTGCAGCCAGGCGATGGTTCCGGTGTAAAAGTCCGATCGTGCATCCGCTTCGATAAAATGGTGACGCTAAGCAAGAAAATCATTCTGGGTGAAATTGGAAAAGTTGAGCCTAAGCGCCTGCAAAAACAGGCAGCATCTTTTTTTGGAATATTTGGGTTTGATGTCTGAAAGCCTACATGCCGAGCGTCGCGAATATAGCTATTTTATACGATTTATTGTATAATATAGAATATGGGTAAAACGTTTGAAACAATCAAAGGCAACGTCGGAGAGACGGTCAAAACTGTCGCCAATGTGCCTGTGGATGCGGCAATGGCCGGAGTCGAAATGTTTGCTGGGAAAAGCCCCATTCCGGCGATTTCCTCAAGTGTAAAGAACGCGATGAAAAGTACGGTATCGCTGCCACTTAAGGTAGTGAAAGCCGCCACACTGGGCATGGCGGGAGGAGCAATGAGGCTTTTGGGAAACGTACTAAAATTCATTCCCATCCCTGTGCCGAAATTCGGCGAAAAAGTGACACGAAGCGAAGTAACAGGCGGCACCGCCGGTGCGTTACAAGGTTTGAAAAAGCAGATGGTACCGTTTTCTCCGGCGCGCAAAAAACCTGTGGAAGCTTAAAAACCGCGCCGCGTAAATTATTTCTTCGGCTTGCGCGTTAAGTGCTTAAGTGTTCGTCCCGCTTCACTGTCTTGTATGAGTGTTTGTAAATGTGCCTCTTTGGTTTCCGGTTTCTTGGCACCCATTACCCACCAGATTGCCGGTCTCTGATACGACGGCGGTTTGCTTGCGAAAAACTCCCACGCTTTCTTGTTGGCCTTGAAACGCTTGAGTGATGCGCTATCCAGCTTCAAATCTTTCTGTTCGGCTGAGTAAAGTTTTTCACGTTTGGGATCGCGATTTTGAAAAACGCTGATTCCCGATGCATGCATCCGACCTTCAGCAGTGAGTTCGGCAATACGTTTTATGTTCACCTGGCTCCAGATACTTTTTTTCGTGCGTGGCGTGAAACGCTGTTTGAATGTCTCTTCATCAATCGCGAGCCGAACGCCATCAATCCAGCCGAAACACAGTGCTTCATCCACAGCTTCTTTGTAGCCGACACTCGGCTTGCCGCTGGCTTTTTTGTAGTACACGAGCCACAGCTCTGTTTCTTTATTGTGATGCTCCAAAAGCCAATTGCGGAAATCAGCGGAAGTTTTGAAGGGGAGAATGGGCATAAAGACAGAATGAAATTACACTTTCTCGACACGTTCAACCATAAAAGTCACAGCACTGTTCATATTGACGGGCTGCACCGTAATAGCCGGATGCTTAAGCTTGAAGACGCGGAAAATTTCATCGGCGAACGCCTGGCCGACAGTCGGCACTTTCTCGAAATCCATAATAATAGTACGGAACTTCTCGAGCCCGGAAAGCACGCGCCTGGCTTGAGACCGCGACACATGAATAGTGCCCATCGTGTAGAGCTTGATCTGAATCTCGGTTTTGTCGAATGCATGCTCCGACGGATCGGTCTGGTATCTGGCAAAAACATCATTCAGGTGCTTTTTTGATGCAGTATCAATCTCGAATGTCACACGTGTTCCTTTCTTGCTGCGCTTTGCTTCTTCCAGAAATACATCGCCGATCCGGTTATCGATTGTCAGTTTGTAGCCGAAGCTTTCGAGAATGAATCGGTCGGCGATCTTGGAAGTGAAGAAAATACCTTCGCCGGAATGCGCTTGCGGCTGAGTGGTGGTTTTGCCTTTCAGAAGATCCTGAACAGCTTCTGTTTCTGAGCGCAGCTTGCGGCCTTTCATGATATTCCGGAAGACGCCGATGCCAGTATCATTGATGCGGAATATAAAATTCTTTCCTTTCTCAATCTCAATCTGTATTTTTTTTGACCCCGAATGCTCAATGGCATTATTAAGCATTTCGGAAAATGCGTAGGTAAAAATACTTTGTATATTTTCATCCAATAACAAAAGAAAGGCAGCCTTCTTTTGAAGATCCTGGAAAACAGTGAATTCCTCAAGCTGTTCATTCACAAGAGTTTTCTTTACTATTTTATCAAGGACAGTTTTAGAGGTTGGTGAAACATATGCTGTACCATTGGTCGTTCCTATTTTTATAAGCATCCCGCCCAGTGTTAACTCTTTGAGAATACGAGTCGCGTATTGGCGAGACACTGCAAATTTTTCTGCCAATGTGGCAGCTTTTATCAGATTCTGCGCGAGAATGAACCGGATGATTTTCTCCTTGGTATTCATGTAGATATAGTACTCTTATTAGTTAATATTGTAAACACATTGTAAACAAAAATTAATTATATTGTAAACACATTGTAAACTGCATTCCATTCGTAATCCAATTCACACCTTTTTTGACAGATGATTGTTTCTGATGTGGCAGGAAAAGCTTTCACGAAAAGCTGCCGCCTGCCCCCCGAGGGAGACAGGCGACGAGCTCTTTGACAATGGTTTCTGTGAGACAGATCGGATGGATTCGATCGTCTAGCAGCGAGGCCGACGCGGCCGGATGTTGATGCCGACCAAGAGTTGTCCGACAACAATCGTGTCCACCGAATAGCAACCGATGGCGCCGTTATCGACACCGATGATGGTTGTCCCGTATTGGTCATGCCAGACGAATCCGGCGGTTTCGAAGCCCGTGAGGACGGTCGTGATGCACTCGTCGGGGTTGAGAGAGATCTTGCCCTTGAGGCTGAGACTCTGCGACTTCCCGGCCAGGGCCGTCGTGTTGACGCTGGTGCCCGTGAGGGCAAAGTGAATCTTGATCATTCCCACTTGCGAACCGTTGACAGTTCCCGTGAGGAGAACGTCGTTTGCATCCGTGACGTAGAGCCCTTGAGCGGTGTAACCGCTCGAGTTCCCGACCTTGAAGCTCGTGGTATCGATGATGCCGTTCGTGCAGAGCACGAACTGGACCTCATCGGCCGTGATTTTGCCGCTGGCGGACGCCGTGTAGCTGAAGGTTGAAAGAGTCTGATTGACGCCGTCGCTCAGGCAGCCGAGCAGTGGCCCCGTGGCCTGAACATTTGTAATTTCGGACGCGACGATCAGTGCAAAATTGTAGCTGACGGCGTCTTGGTTCTCTTCGCCAACGGTCGAGCCGATGACGATGGCGCCATCGGGTTGGCCGCTGTTTGGAGCGAGCGGAGTTCCATTGACGGAAGCGATGACCGCTCCGTAGCTGGGGTCGCCAACGATCCCAAGGAGAATCGGGTTACCCGAGGCATTGCCGGAGGCAAGCGTCCCGGTCGTGACCTCGATAACGTAGTCCGTGGTGCCCGCGGGCACTGTGAAGGCGGCCGTATTGACCCAGGTCGAGTCGTCGCCGGCGGGGTGCGCGAAGTTCGCGACCACTTGTCCACTGAGCTTTTTGAGCTTCAGCGAAGTGATGGTGTGCGTATCGACGCCCGGCTGGGCAGCGAAGTTGTCGAGTTCCAGATGACTGATGACGGCGGGGCCGCCCGTCGCCTCGAACTGAACTTGGGCGACCGCTTCGGTCGTGCCGAAACGCAGCGCATGATGTGCGAAGTCCACGGGTTCGTCGAAGTTGACGACGAGGCTGGCCGGCAGGATCTTCGGAGGCAGTTGAATGCCGGACGGATCCCAACCGAAGGCAAACTGACGGCGGGTGCGGCGGCGGATGTTGCGGCTGGGAAAGATCGAGCGCAAGGCGGAGGCGAGAAGCATGAGGTGATCCTCAAAGTTGAAAACAGAAAACCGTTGAAATCAAAGAGCGGTGCTACAGTGCACCGTCTTAGGAATCAAAAGCTGACTCCAGCGGCTTCTGTAGTCCCAAGATTCTAATGATGAAGACAGGCTAAGAATAGAGTGAAAGTGAAAAGAACTGTACATTTTGAATTTTATTGCCTAATAAAGCTTTTTGAAATTTCGTCAAGAAAGCTGGCATAACAATAAAAGTAATTCTCCGCCAAGCGCAATTTGTTGTTGGTATTTTCAACACATCGATCAATCGGCATCAGTTATTGATGCATCGCTCCTCATCGGAATAGTTGTCGAAACAGACAACAGAGTAAAAATGCTGTTCGTACGGTCACTTGCGACCTTTCAAAAACCCAGTACGTTTGCCCCGATTCTTTCCCTCCTCCTTTCTATGATCAATTCCGGAGACACGGCATTCGTCCTCATTTCCTCCGCTCTCGTTGCCATTATGACACCGGGCCTGGCGTTCTTTTATGGCGGACTCGTGAAACGCAAAAACGTTCTGACCATCATGATGCAGAGCTTCATCTCCATGGGAGTGGTGACCGTGCTGTGGACAGTTCTCACGTTCTCTCTCGCTTTCGGCAACGACATTCACGGACTCATCGGCGGACTCAGTTACTTCATGATGAATGGCGTGGGACTCGAGCCATCAACTGTCTACGGCACAACCATCCCGTTCTTTGCGTTCTTCGTCTTCCAGATGATGTTCGCCATCATTACGCCGGCACTCATTACCGGTGCATTCACCGAGCGCATGAATTTCAAAAGCTATCTCATCTTCCTCGTCGTCTGGAGTCTGGTCGTCTACGCGCCGCTTGCACACTGGGTGTGGGGCGGGGGATTCATCGCCAAGCTCGGAGCAATCGACTTTGCCGGCGGAACAGTGGTGCACATTTCGGCCGGTATGGCGGCCCTCGCATCGGTCTTTGTACTCGGCAAACGCAAGCGCACCGAACACATGCCGCATAACATTACCTACGTCGCGCTGGGCGCTGCTCTCCTCTGGTTTGGCTGGTACGGTTTCAATGCAGGAAGCGCGCTTGCGGCGAACGGAATAGCTGCCGCCGCGTTTGCCAATACCGATATAGCCGCG
Organism: uncultured Candidatus Peregrinibacteria bacterium; assembly: GCA_937863435.1. Taxonomy (GTDB): domain Bacteria; phylum Patescibacteriota; class Gracilibacteria; order Peribacterales; family Peribacteraceae; genus JAGOTD01. The sequence continues at coordinate 15,832 of CALMES010000151.1, read as the reverse complement.
TCCATGGCGATGGTCACGTGGCTCTTCCTGTCGTGGCTGGTCGATGGGCGTCCAAGCATGGTCGGCGCGCTCACCGGCGCTGTTGCCGGACTCGTCGCCATTACGCCGGCAGCCGGCTACGTGGCACCGGGCGGATCACTCATTATTGGTGTCGTTGCGGCAGTCGGCTGCTTCTACGCCATCAAATTCCGCATCAGCATGGGCTGGGATGATGCACTGGATGTCTGGGGTTGTCACGGTGTGGGTGGCATTATCGGCTCGGTTCTCACCGGTGTCTTTGCGGTTAAGAGCATCGGCGGTTTCTCCGGACTCCTGGAAGGAAACACACAGCAATTTATAGCCAATCTAGAGGGAACAGCTATCTCCGCTGTCTACGCATTCGTCGTCACGTTCGTGGTGCTCAGCGTCATGAAAGTCGTGATGAATGTCAAAGTCCAGCTCAAGGAAGAGGAGGAGAGTTTGGATCGCGCGCTGCATGGAGAGGAGGCGTATGCATTCTAAGAATGGAGAATTGAGAATGTAGAATGAAGAATGGAGATATGTATTACGTATCATGTATTACGAATTATGCATGATTCAGGGAAGAATGCGGTATGCGGAATACAGAATGAAGAATGATTCGATCAATGCTAAAGCGAGCGAGAGGAGAGCTCAAGGAAAATACAAAACAAATTTGTGAATGTCCCTCTCCCAGCTAAAGCTGGGAGAGGGTGCCCGAAGGGCGGGTGAGGGGTGTTTATTTCGTCTTAATCGCCGTCGCTACCGCTTTCTTCACAGCCTTCAGGCCACTCGTTGCTGCTTTGCTCGAACTGGTTCCGTTCATATTTTTCCAGCCAGGCATTTTTCCACCTCTGCCCTCCATCATACCGCCGCCAAATCCGCCGTGTCCGCCAATCATGCTACCGGCGCAGGCGGTTTTCAGAGCAGTCATTGCGGCTGTATCGGGGGTTGGCATGGCGGCCTGCAATGCTGTCCGCATCGCATCATTGGCTGCTTTTATGGCTGCAGCGCGCTGGGTGTCATCGGTGATGGCTGCAGCCGCTTTCAATGCGGTTACATGTGCCGAAAGAGCCGACTTGCGCGCAGAAGCTTCTGCGTCGATCCGGTTGATCTGCACTGTTTCCTGAGCGGCGAGAGCGGTGAGACAAGCCGCAGTCGGCGTCGTTTTAGTAACCTTCGCGGTCGTGGTGCTGGCTGCACTCGCAAAAAGCGGCACTGCCAAAGCAATCGACGAAACGCCGGCAACAACGCCAAGAGTGAAACGGTTCTTCATAGAAAAAGAGGTGAAGAATAAAAATATTGACATCATTATACGTAGGCGAGGTTAAGAAACGGTTAAAGTATGAGAAACTGATCGATCCCCGCGCCAAGCATGGCGCTCCCATTTTTTTGGTAATTGGTAGTTGGAATTTGGTATTTTCAGCCTTAGCTCTCCCTCTTCCCTTCCAGCAGCATTTTTACCGCATGTTCCATCGAGCCTGCCCGGACAATGGTGCCGGCATTCACGAAGAAGATTTCGTCGGCGTTCTCGATGGTATTCAGGCGATGAGCGATGATCACTTTTGTCGTTTCCTTGGGTAATTTTTTCAGAATATCTTCGAGTAATTGCTCGGTGACAGTATCGATATTCGCCGTTGCTTCGTCCAAAATAAGCAGATCCGGACGGCGCAGAACGGCGCGGATAAACACGATCAACTGTTTCTGGCCGAGGCTGATTGAGTCCCCACTGCTCATAATCTTCGTCTCCAATCCGTTTTCAAATCGCTCCAGTAAACGATCGAGATTGGCTTTCACAAGCACGTCTAGCAACTCTTTGTTTGTCAGCTTTTCATACTGTTCGTTGCCGTACAGAATATTATCGCGCACGGTACCGGTAAACAGGAATGGTTCCTGCAGGATGAAGCCGATTTTCTTGGTGCGATCAGCATCAGAAAACGACCGGATATCTTTGCCACTCAGCAACACCATTCCTTCTGTTGGGTCATACAGGCGAGCCATGAGCGACGCGGTGGTTGTCTTGCCGCCGCCTGTCGGTCCCACAAGCGCGTAGGTTTTGCCGCGCTCGAGAGTGAAATCAATCCCCTTAAGCACTTCCTTGCCGTCGCTGTAACGGAAGTGGACGTTCTCGAATGTCAGCAGCGCATCATTCTTTTTGGCCTCTGATCCAGGCACAGGCAGCATATCGGACTCGAGCGACAGAATGGCCGATATGCGGTCCCAGCCGGCAAGCGCCACCTGAAACGATGCCCAGATGGTGGCGATCTGGCGCAGAGGATCATAAAAGCGCGTCACGTAGCTTAAGAAACTGATGAGCAGTCCGATGGTAAACTGGCCGACGGTAATCAGGTAAATGCCGTAGACCAGCACAATCAGCATCGCGATATCAGACGACAATCCGTAGATCGGAATGAAGACGTTGTTGGCGATGCCGGCACGCAGCGACGCCCTGTAATTCGCCTCGTTCGCTTCGGCGAATTTGCGGCGGAAGTAATCGCGGCGATTAAAGGCGACAATCACTTTGAAGTTATTGAGGCTCTCCGAAATCTCGGCGCTCATGCCGCCGGTGGCCTGCAGACTGGCTGCATTCTTGCGGCGGATCCAGGCACCGACAGCCTGCGAGAAAAGCAGGAGGCCGACGGCCGGCAGCAGGGCGGCGGCGCCAAGCTGAGGCTTGATAATGAGGATGGCAATCGCGGCGCCGATGATCATGAACAGGTTGTTGATGAGCTGCATCAGCGACTGAGAAAAGAACTGGTTGAGCTTGTCCGTATCACTGTTGATGCGCGAAATGAGGTCGCCGGTTTTGTTCTGATTGAAAAAAGCGACCGGAAGCTCCTGCAGCTTGGTGAATACCGCATTGCGCAAGTTAAAGAGCAGGCGCTGGCCCACTCCGCCCATCAGTTTTGTTTGCGCGACTCCGGCAAACCACGCGATTGTATAGATGACCAACAGAAGAGCAGCGGAGATGACAACGCCCTGATATGCGCCACGGGCAATGTAGTTGTCGATAGCGTGTCCGACGATGACCGGACCGGCAAGGTTGAGGCCGGAGTTGATGAAAATCGCAATGAAAGCGAGCATGAGTGTTCGTTTGTCATCCCGGATGAGAGACAGCAGCTTGCGTACCGCGGTGAGCGGCGGAGTTTTCGCTTCGGGGCCGGTTGTGTTAAGCGTGTAGTTCTTCATAGGTATTGGTGCTGCGCTGCGAGTCAAAAATCTGCACGTATTCCGGTGAGGTGTGCATCAGTTGTTCATGCGTGCCTTCGGCCAGTTTTTCACCCTCCATAATGAGGATGACTTTGTCGTAGTGTTCGATGGATGAGATCTTCTGCGTGATGGAGACGAGCGTGATGCCCGGGTAATTTTTCTCCACGTTCTGCAGAATCTTCTTCTCGGTATTGCTGTCGACTCTGGCCGTAAAATCGTCCAGCAGCAGAATGTTCGGATTCAGGGCCAGTGCGCGGGCAAGCATGATGCGCTGCTTCTGACCGCCCGACAGGCTGGTGCCCCGCTCGGAGACAATGGTATTGAGGCCGTCCGGCAGCGCTGCCACAAAATCCTTGAGTTCCGCGGTTTCAATGGCTTTGTCCAAATCGCTGTCTTTCACGGTGTCGCTGAACGCGATATTCTCGCGCAGCGTCATGCTGAAAATAATGCTGTCCTGGAACACGAACCCGATCTGCCGGTGCAGAGCTTCCCTGTCGTAGCTTTCCAGCGGACGCCCGTCGTAATCCAGCTCGCCTTTTTGCGGACTGATGAGACCGGTGAGCAGGTACAGCAGCTGCGTTTTTCCGGCGGCAGTCGGACCGATGATGGCCGTTTTGCTGCCGGCCCGGATGCTCAGCGAGACATCTTTGAGCGCCGATTTTTCGCCGAAAATAACCGAGACGTTCTTCAGCTCAATATCGCCTTTCAGTGTATCCGTGCGCAGTCCGGTTTCCGTTTTTTCCTGCATGGCGAGTACTTCGGCAATGCGCTTGTACGACGCCGATGCGCGCGTGATCACGCCGCTCATGAAACCGATCATGATAATCGGAAAAATGAGAATGGCGAGGTAGCTGACAAACCCGGCGTAGCTGCCGAGTGTCATGCTGCCCGCAATGACGAAGTGGCCGCCCAGCAGCAGAATAGTGAGTGTGGCCATATTGGCCACAAACGTGATCGTGGGAATGAGTGTGGCAAACAGGCTCAGGATGCTCATGCCGATACCTTTTGCGTTCGTGTTGGCAGCCAGGAATTTCTGATACTCATACTGCTGGGAATTGAGCACGCGGATGAGTGCCGATCCCAGAATGCTTTCATTGATCACCTTGTTGAGCCAGTCGATAACTTCCTGGCCCTTCTTGAAATACACGCGGACTTTGCGCAGGGTGGCAAAAAATATTCCGCCGATGACCGGAATAATGAGCAGGACGGCAGATGCCAGTTTCCAGTTGATGAGCAGCAGCATGACGCTGGTACCGATGATCAGTAATAAGGAGGAGGTGATCGACACAATCGCCTGCGACACGAACAGTTTGACGTTATCGATATCGGACGTCAGGTTGGTCAGCAGCTTGGAGGCGGTGACTTCCTGAATGTAGCCGTAGCTCTGGCGCGAGATTTTCGCCGCCAGTTCCGTGCGCATATCGCGTGCGACTTTTTCAGAGGCAAATGTCTGCACGATATTCTGCAGGTAGGTGAACAGGAAAATCAGCAGGGAGACGGAACCGAACTGGAGAAGTGCGGTACGCATGCGGAAGTTGCCTTTGGCAAAGGCGTCGACTGTTATGGCGATAATTTTCGGCTGGACCAGGTTCAGACTGTTGCTTAAGACAGCCAGTGCAAGCAGGAGCAGGACAAGTCCTCTGTAGGGCTTCAGTATCCCGAAGAGATTGGGTTCTTTTGAGGAAGGGGCAGATGATTTTTGTGCGACATTCATCAATAGTGAGAGTAGCTAACAATTGATATCTCAATCAATAGAGAATGAAGTATACATGAAAAATCACGCCCATTCCTAGCAGTGATGCATGTATGCGTCAGGGCCGCGGCTGCATCATGGCGCGAATGATACTGATGACAGCCAGCACCATCACGACGCCGATGATAAACGACAGGAGCTTGTATGCGACGAAGAATCCGACGAGAGCGGCGATCATAGAAAAAAGAGAAAAGAGGGAGAGGTGAGTATGATGACGCAGCCGGGCAGGTATTATGACAGCACGGTACTTTGCCTGTCCGGCTTGCGTCCGTTGTACAGCCGCCCCGCGTTCAGATCATTCTTTCTGGATAATGCCGTACAAAGCATGTCTGTCTGCAGAAGCCCGAATGGTATCACCTGGCTGCGTCAGCCCGGAACAGTGAGCATAAAAGTTGTCCCTCTCCCCTCGCTGGATTCATAGAAAATCGTGCCGCCCAGCAGTTTGGTGAGAAGGTAGACGAGGTAGAGGCCAAGGCCGGTGCCTTCGGTGACCTTGCCGACGACGTTGTCCGCGCGGAAGAATTTGCTGAAAATCTTTGATTGCTGATGAGCGGGTATGCCATAGCCGGAATCGTGAATGAAGAAAGTGGCAGAATCGTTTTGCTGGCGGATGACGATTTTGATCATTCCTTCATCCGGCGTGTACTTCATGGCATTGTTCAGCAGATTGCTGAGAATCTCGCGCAGGAAGCGCGGATCGCTTTTCAGTGCCATGGCCGGATCGCAGTCCAGCTCCACCCTCTGTCGCTTGTGGGCGAAGTCGCTTTGTTCGGCCTGCAGGATTTTCCGGACAAAGTCGTAAACGGCAATCGGTTCCGGCTTCAGCTGTGTCTGGCCCGATTCGATGCGGGAGATCTGCAGCATCGTGTCGATGGTGTCGCTCATCCGCAGTACTCCTTTGCGGCCTTCGGCCAGCAGCTTGTTTTGCGCCGGGTCGATGGCATCACTCATCACTTTCTGCAGGCGGCTGAGCACCCAGCGTATGGAAGTGAGCGGTGTTTTCAGCTGATGCGAAGCCAGTGACATGAACTCGGACTTTGCGGCATCGATGCGGCGCTCCTGCGTGACGTCTCGGTAGAGGAAGAGCTGTCCGCCGAATTTCCCGTTGTCGTAAAATGGCAGAAAATCGCGTTGCACGACACGTCCGTCCCGCAGATGTATGTCGTATCCAAGCAGGGGCTTTTTTCTTTCGAGGGTCACAGCCAGCCGGCTCATGTGCTCTTCGACATTGGCGAGCGATTTCTTGAACCTTTCATTGAGTTCCGATGTGGGGAGTGCCATCGCTTCGGCAGCTGACAGTCCGATGTGGAATGTGCGGCAGTACTGCTCGTTGAGTTCGATGATATTGCCGCGCTCATCCATCATCAGTGCTGCCATCGGCAATTGTGCCAGCATGCTCTTGAGGCGGTGCAGGTTGGCCCGGTCGCGTTCCTGCGAGAGCTGTAATTCCCGCGTCCGTTCGCGCACTTTTTCCTCCAGACCTTCGTTCAAATCCTGAATCTGATGCAGCATGCCAAGAGATTCCTGATACAGCCGCGCATTGTCGACGGCCAGCGCCGCGCGTCCGGCCAGCGCCTGGGCGAAGACGAGATCGGTATCGGTATAACGCTGTCCGGTTGTGGCGAAGAAGCTGATGACGCCGAGTGTTCTGCCCCGTGCGGTCAGCGGTACAGCCATGTACGATGCCAGATGAAGATTGCGGATAAATGCCAGCTGGTCGGCATCGCGAATGCCCGCTTCGAGCATTTCATCGGTAATGTCCGGAATTATTTCCGGCTTTCCCGTGCGGATGATCGCACCGATACCGGTTGGTCCGTCATAGTTGGGCGGATATTTTTCCCCATACTCCCGGGCCAGGGCGATCATGTCCGGATCGGCATGAGCGAGTGCAAGCTCTTCAATGCCGCCATCCTGTTTTTTAATGTGAACGGTGCACCATTCGGCAAGTGTCGGCACCACCAGATTCGCCAGACTTGTCAGCGTGGTGGCGTAATCCAGCGAGGAGGACAGAATCTCGCTGGCTTTCGACAGGAATTGTGCCTGCTCCTCGCGCATGCGCTCTTCCGTGCTGTCGCGGGAAATGAGGGCGGTGGCGGAGATGACCCCTCTCTCGTTATAGATAGGAGAGAGAATGTAGTCAAAGTACAGGGTTTTGCCTTTTGTGTTGTACGTGAGCGTATTGCGCACCGGTATGCCGGTTTGCTGCACCATAGTCCGGTCACGGTCAAACGGTTCGATAATCGCGTCAGGAATGCCCACATCCTTGCCTGTCTTGCCGATGATCTGTTCAGGGGAAATATGCAGCAGTTTCCCCGCACCTTTACTTGCATGGGTAAAGCGTCCGTGCAGATCAAAAATATAAATCGTATCGACGGAATTCGCCATGAGGGCGTTGAGTGCACGAAATTCCTTTTCCGCTCTCTGATAGACAGCTATGTAACGCCGGATAAGCAAAAACAGTGCCAGTACAGTCAGAATCGCGGCAAGCAGCGTCGCATAGAAGGCGGTGGTGGCGGTTTCGAGACTGCGCCGGGCCTGGAGGGTCTGCTCGTCCAGTTGCAGTTTTTCTGCGTTTTCCATTGCGTGGAGGGCACGCCGGATGATGGTCATCTGACGCCTGCCGTTTCCAAGCAGGGCCAATGGTACGGCATCTTGAAGTCCGCCGTTTCTGCGCAGGGCGATCGTCTGCTCCATTTCCTTTCTTTTGTCGTTATACGCTTTTTTCACTTCGTCGAGACGCGCCTTCTGTTCTCCGTCCGCTTCAAACAGCGTGTCGAGCAGTGCAAAATTTCTCTGCACCTGCTCGATGGAGTCTTTATAGGGTGCCAGATAGCCCTCCTGACCGGTCAGGAGATATCCGCGCTGACCGGTTTCCGCATCTATAATGGAAGACAGTGTTTCCCGGAGCTGCGTGAGAACGCGTTGCGACGTCGTCACTTTCTGCATGTTCTCTGCGACGATGTTGGTGTTGTAAAAAGACACGGCAGCGTTCAGGAGCAAGACCAGCAGGACAAGGCTGAGTGCAAGCAGCACAGTGGAGACGCGAAAGCGTGTCATGTATTGATGAAGCGGCAGAGAAAAATACTCACAAATCCCTTCATTGTAAATGCCGGTAGACCGGCATTGGCACACTGCTTCCGCCGCATCACGGAAGACAGGTGCGATTTACCGGCGCGTCGAAGCATCGTAGCGGGACAGTTCGCTCTCGCTGGCGGCTTCATGCAGACCGCTTGCGCGAAAGTGTGACCGGACAAAATCGTCCGCAGAACTCTGGGTGTCAAACGTCCGTTTCTTCCACTGCACAACTTCCACTTTCTTTCTGCCGCGGAAAGTGATGGCGCCAGCCAGATACAGACCGGTCGACGCCTGCCGGTAGGTATCGATCATGTACGATGTGATGTCTTGGCTGGCAGTTGGCATACGCAGAAGAAGAATCAGAGGAAGAGGTGAGAGTTGCGTCGGAGGAGAGAGAGGCGGATACGCATCAGATAGCTGCCTGATCCTTGACGAGCCCGCTTACGTGCTTGTCGACATTGGCAGCGGACTGCTTGGCGGCGCCGGCTTCTTCCTTGGCTTTGTCGCCCGTGACTTTCCCTACCCATTTTTCGGCCTGACCTTTGGATTCATCAATCCACGCCTTTGCGTTTTCTTTGGCTGCCGCTTTCTTGGTGTCGTCTGTTTCGGAGTCGTGTGCGTGTGTCATAAAAAATAAGGGAAAAAAGAATGAAGAACCTCTTGTCTGGAGTAGAAGCCGTACAGTGCGGGATTTGCTTACGAAATACTCGCGTCCGGCTAGCGGGCAACGCAAAAAATCCTCTACAGCAAAGTGATTTCTTATTGTTCAAAAATTGTGATCAAAAGGATCAATCCACTCGCTCAATTCATTTTCATTCTTCACATATCCCCGATACTCGATTGAGTTTCCTGTATGAATGCCAAGATGCAAGTGCTTGCGTTCACCATCCGTCTCGGCGCTAAAGCCTTTTCCGAGCACGGCAATCCGATCGCCGACTTTGATCGGATCATTCTTTTTGACACTGATCGTTGATTGTCGCAAATGTCCGTAGAGAATAGTCACCGCTTCTCCCTTATAGGTACAGCTCTGAATCATCACGCCGCCGTAGCCGTTTACATGGCCGGTAAACAGAACTTTCCCCTCGCACACCGCGTTGATCGGTATATCGATTGATTGTTCATTTGGAAATGTCTCGAAGTCGAGTCCGGTATGAAAGCCCGTAAATTTTTCTGGTTGGATTGGTGATGAAGCTGGTGTTACATAAGTTCCGAGTGTTTTCTTGGTGATGCGGTTTTTTCCATTGCTGATCGGGTAGGGGAAAGTTAATGCACGGCTGCTTCCATTCATTGAAGCGGATGAAGAATAGGCGCTGACTGCTTGTTGTGATGCGGGTGTTTGCAGATTACTTGATGCTGCCTGGCATGAAGCAAGGCAAAGAGTGTTAATAATTAGAAAAGGAAGGATGGATGATTTCATGCAGATGAAGACGAAGAAAGGAATTAATTCTTTGATGGGGAGCGGGTATTTTATCCTGAGCATATCGAAGAACTACCCGCGGACTTATAGGATAATCAGCGTAGTCTTGTAAAAATGAATGACCAAATAAACAAGTTTGGAATAGAAGTGAACCGCAGGTAGATACCTGCTCCGCAGTATATGTACTATCATTCGTAATTCATGATTCCTAATTCGTAATTCGTTGCTTCTGGCCTTCCAAATCCCACTTCTCTGCCGTACAATGCGGCACCAAACCATTTACTCTACTCAATTATGGACCACGGAGATGTCATTTTGCGCTTCGACGAAGCCACGTTCTACTTCGATCACCGTAAGCCGATTCTGGCGGCGGCCAATTTCTCGGTACGCGAGAATGCCAAGCTCACCATCATGGGCCAGAACGGTGCCGGCAAGAGCACGATTTTCAAACTGATCATGGGCGAATACAAGCTGAAAGAAGGCCAGATTCACATCAAGAAAGGCACAACTATCGGCATCGCCAAGCAGGTCATCGCTCCGGCCGATATGGAAAAAACCGTCTCAGAGTATTTTGCCGGCGCATTCACCGAGAAGAAATACGACCTCGATCGCCACATTGCCAAGGTACTGGATGCCGTGAACCTCAAGACCGATTACAGCAAGAAGATCAAAGACTTTTCCGGTGGCCAGAAAGCGCGTTTGCTCCTTGCATTCGCTCTCATCGCCGAGCCGGATATTCTCCTGCTCGACGAGCCGACGAACAACTTGGACTCAGCCGGCATCGATCATCTCACGAGCTTCCTCATTGGTTACGAAAAAACCGCGATTGTCATTTCCCACGATGCCAACTTCTTAAACTGCTTTACACACGGCGTTATTCACCTGGATTCCCATACGCACAAAACCGACCAGTACGTTGGCGACTACTACGATGTTGTGCAACGCATCGCCGATATCATCGAGGCCGAAGAACGCCAGAATGCGCGCATGGAAAAAGATATCTTAGACCGCAAGGAGAAGATCAACTTCTTTTCTCACAAAGGAGGAAAAATGCGCAAGCTGGCGAGCAAAATGCGCGAAGATGTCGAGGAAGCCGAAGAGAATAAAGTGGATGTGCGCCGCGAGGATAAAACCATTCCGCCATTCAACATTGAGGCAACTGAATTCCCGTTGCCGCTTGTAAATATCACGGCCCTCACCGTGATGCACGATCACAAACCGGTCAGCAAAAAAGTGAAGATCACCGTGCGCCGTCGCCACAGGCTGCGCATCACCGGTCCAAACGGCATTGGTAAAACAACGCTTCTCGAAGCCATCGCCAGCGGACGCGAGAAAGGAGCGGAAATTACCAAGGGTGTGAAGGTCGGCTATTACCGTCAGGATTTCTCGGGTCTGCCGACAGATAAAACGGTGTATCAGATTCTCGAAGCCGAAATGGAGCGTCAGAATCATCAGGAAATCTATGCGACTGCCGCGCGCTTCCTGCTGCCGGGCGACAAAATCCAGACGCCGGTCGGCGGGCTTTCCGAAGGCCAGAAAGGCTTGCTCTGCTTCGCACGTTTCATGCTGCAGAAGCCGACCCTCCTCATCCTGGACGAGCCGACAAACCACATCAACTTCCGTCACCTGCCCGTCATCGCACAGGCGCTCAATGAATACGAAGGCGGTATGATTATCGTCAGCCACGACGAGGAATTTATGGGCCAGATTCGTATTGATGAAGAGTTGGATTTGGGGGCTTTGTAGAGGATTCAGAAGAACCAGAGGAAGCAGAAGAACCAGACGATGCAGAATTTTTTTATAGCCGCAGTCGGGATGTCGCGTTCCGATTTTCCTGCACAGGAGTAGTATGCTTGGCGCGGTTCAAGATTGTCAGTAAGACATCTTTGTTCTAGAGTCCCGCATATGCAAGAAGCAGTCCTGCGGTATCTGGCCGATATTCAGTCTCAGCTCGCAACTGGCCATGCGCAGGAGCATAGTTACCGCCCAGCGCTCAAAGCGCTTTTCGATGCCACAACACAGCTGAAAGTAGTCAACGAACCAAAAGGCAGCGCACATGGCAGGCCCGATTTTATTTTCCTGAAAGGCGAAATACCCATAGCGTGGGTGGAGGCAAAGGACGTACATATCAATCTGGAAAAAATAGAGAAGAGCGAACAGATGGCGCGCTACTTCGGCTACGCCAATCTCATCCTTACCAATGGGCTCGAGTTTCGGTTCTATAAAAACGGACAAAAATACGGTGATCCGATTATCATCGCGGTTAAAAAAGGCGACACGCTCGAAGCACATCCAGACGCTGCCGGAATGCTTGTACGCACTCTGAAGGATTTTATTGAAGGCCCCATAGACACCATTCGCTCGGCGTCGCACTTGGCTAAAATAATGGGTGGCAAGGCACGACTTTTGCGTGAAAATGTTATGACCATATTGGATCAGAGCTCTAAAAGAGATCGAGGAGATTTAGATGACATATTTGAGATATTGAAATCCAAATTAATTCATGATCTTACTCTGTCGCAATTTGCCGATATTTACGCTCAAACTTTAGTATATGGACTTTTTGTAGCTCGTTATCACGATTCAACAAAAGATACTTTTTCCCGAATGGAAGCCCGGGATTGCATTCCCAAATCCAATCATTTATTACGGCATTTTTTTGATCATATTGCCGGCGCAAATTTTGTAAAAGATTTGTCATACATCATTGATGAACTCTGTGACGTATTTTTACATAGTGATGTGAGATTAATGTTCAAAAAAGTAAGTGGAGAATTGGCAAAGGCAACCAATTCTTTATCTGCCCTTTGGAGACAAGGCTCTAGTGCTGAGCTTTCAGAAATGCAAGCAGATCAATTTTTCCAAGCATTATCAGATCCAGATATAACGAAAGCACATACTCGCATAGCTAAAATTTTATCCGAAGATCCCATCATCCACTTCTACGAAGATTTTTTACGTGAGTACGACCCCAAGCTGCGTGTGGACAGAGGCGTGTTTTATACGCCGCTCCCCGTTGTTCGTTACATTGTCCGCAGCGTGGATGCGCTGCTTAAACAGCATTTCGGACTTGCCGGCGGCTTGATTGATCGTAGCCAAGTCGAGCATATTTCTGTTCAGCAGAAGACAAAATCCAAAATAATGATCGACCGCGTGCAGATACTCGACCCTGCGGTTGGTACCGGAACGTTTTTAAACGAAGTGATCCGCTTTGCGCATGGCAAGTACGAACTCAGTGCAGGCGAATGGCCAGCGTATGTGAACGATCATCTGATTCCGCGCCTGCATGGCTTCGAGCTGATGATGGCCAGCTACACCATCGCACACTTGAAGTTGAGCATGACTCTTGCCGAAAGCGGCATAACTGATTTGCGCAAACGCTTGAAAATTTACTTAACCAATAGCTTGGAAGAGGCGTCGGAAAAAGATGATTCTTTATTCAGCTTAGGTCTGCAAGGCGCACTGACAGAAGAAGCAATGGCAGCCGACGAAGTAAAACGCGACTTGCCGATAATGGTCGTGATGGGCAATCCGCCGTATAGCGTGAGTTCACAAAATGCATCCGTCGAAATTGGCAGCGATGGCAGAAAGCGCAAGACGTGGATAGGAAATCTGATCGATGACTACAAGAAAGATTTGAACGAGAAGAAGATCAACTTGGATGACGACTACATCAAATTCATCCGTTTCTCGCATCATTTAATCGATAAAAACGGACAGGGAATTGTAGCAATGATCACCAATAATTCGTTTCTGGACGGCATTACACACCGTCGCATGCGCGAAAGCCTGCTGCAAACCTTCGATCATCTCTACGTGCTGGACTTGCACGGTAATAGTAAGCGCAAAGAACAGGCGCCAGACGGTAGCAAAGATGAAAACGTGTTCGATATTCAGCAGGGTGTGTGTATTTTCCTGTTCGTAAAAACCAGCGCTGGCAAAAAGAAAGCACTTGGAAAAGTTCATCATTTCGATCTCTACGGCAAACAGGAATACAAGTACAATTACCTAGATAATAACGATGTCACAAGTACGGATTGGCAGGAATTGGAAGCGCCAAAGCCAGGATTCTTCTTTGTGCCGAAGGATTTTGGGTTGATGGGGGAATATGAGAAGGGACTAAAGTTAGGAGATTTATTCGGCGTATATGGTTCTGGTGTTAAGACAGAAAGAGATAGAGTGTCTATTCATTGGACAGAAAATGATGCTAAAAAATCAGTCGAAGATTTTAGAACGCTTTCAGATCAAGAATTGCGTCTTAAGTATGATCTCGGTAAAGATAGTCGTGATTGGACAGTGCAGGGTGCTAAAAAAGATGTAAAAAATAAGCAAGAAACTAATTTATTTAAAAAAATTCTATATCGCCCTTTCGATACTCGTTTTACTTGGTATAGCGGCCAAACTAGAGGATATATTGGAACTCCAGGATTTCCTATAATGAGTCATTTGTTATCGAAAAATAATATTTCACTACTTGTTTGTCGCCAACAGGCTAGCTCAGGATTCAGGCATATTTTTGTATCCAACCAGATAACTGAATGTTGCTCAGTATCAAATAGAACAAGAGAAATGACATATACAATCCCACTTTATACATATTTAAATTCACCTATTCTTGATGAAGCAATACGCATTCCAAATTTGCTTCCAAGTGTCTATGAACCGGTCCTTAAAAAATTGAAATTGGATTGGGTATCCGACGGCGTTGGCGATGGCAAAAGTTCTTGTGGACCAGAGGATATTTTTGATTACATCTATGCTGTTTTGCACAGTCCTACTTATCGCGAACGTTACAAGGAATTTCTGAAGATCGATTTTCCGCGTGTGTCGTTTACGTCCAACGCGCAATTGTTCTGGAAGCTCGTTTCGCTCGGGCGCGAGATTCGCAAATTTCATTTGCTGGAACATCCTGCCCTTGGCGAACGCATGACGAGTTTTCCGGTTGTTGGCGACAATGTGGTGGAGAAAATATCCTTCGACTGCGCTCAGGATGACAAGTCAAAAGGAAAGGTTTGGATCAATGCTACGCAATACTTCGAAGGCGTCTCAGAAACAGCTTGGAACTTCCCCATCGGCGGTTACCAGCCGCTGCAAAAATGGCTCAAAGATCGTAAAGGACGCACCTTAAGCAGCGACGATCTGGATCACTGGCAGAAGATTGTCGTGGCGCTTACGAATACGGACAGGCTGATGAGGGAGGTGGATGGGGTGATTGTGGAAGGTGGTGGGTTTCCGATTCTGTAACTTATGAAAACTACACAAAATGATGGCAGAAATATTATAAAAAAACTTAAAGAAATTAAGAATTATGTGCAGAATCTGGAAGTTAATGATTGGAATACGTATCAAAAAATTCTAAATTATCGTTATGAAAATTTTAAAGAATTATTTGAGTTAGGTGAGAAAATAATTAGTCAACAAAAATTATTGTCATTGGCTTCTGCTGACGTAATAAGTGTTTTACTTGGTATTGCTCATAATCTGATTGAGAAAAGCAGCAGAACTTTTATAGAATGGGATAAAGGGTCATTAAAAGGCGATACTGAACAGATTGAATTTCAAGGTAAGTTGTCAGATATTGATCGAGGTGCTTATGAAATTTTCATACAACTGGTCAATAAGTTGAACGAAAAGTTCAAGTGCCACAGCAATTCTGTCGAATTATTTTTACCGTTTAAAACAGTCATTCATTGCGTAAATTTTATAATAGCCAATCGGATAGAAATTCTCAGTAGTACTGATGAGGTTATTATAAAAATGACATATTCAGGAAGTTATACTAAATTTGAATTCCAATTGCGATCAGATCTTTCTATTATTTTGGCTTTGTTAGAATTTGAAGAAGCAATAATAGATTCATGGGCGTTTGAGCGTGATTTTTCTATGGGGAAAATATTGTTTCCGACTAAGTCTGATATGAAATCAATAAGTATTGACTGGAAAGCATGTGAAAAAAATGATCCTGCAAGCATATTTTGGTTGAAACAAGCTGTTGAAAATGAATGTCGTAATTATTATGTTCGCCCAACTTGCCACGTGCATTTTGGTTTATTTAAGCTTCTTGATTCTAATTTTAAAAGACACTCTTTGCTTACTGCCATCCCTTTTTTTCATAGCAATCGCGAAAGATTGCCATCTTTTGAATTTCTAAAATACTGGTTCGCAATTGAGGTTATGTCACAAGCTCGTCGGGGTCATAATGAGGGAGATATTATTCAATTTTTGTGCTTAATTTTTCCAAATGAAGAAAAGAAAGACTTTGAAGATTTATATCAATTGAGATGTGATTTGGTTCACAAAGGCACAAAATATTTGGATAAAATGCATATAACTGAAATTAAGAAAATTGCAAAAGATGTTTTTTATAAATTATTTCAAAT
>CALMES010000150.1 GCA_937863435.1 uncultured Candidatus Peregrinibacteria bacterium | reverse complement strand
CGAGGAGAGGGGAGCTTTGACTATTGGTGTAGTGGGATTTTTTGCTATTTGTATCTTGTTTCTTGGAATTTCTCATTGGTAGCTGGTTTCTTGGCGTTTGGTAGTTTTACCCCGCTCCCCGGGACGCTGCGTCCTGTCTGCGGATATAATAATATTTCTCATCCTCTCTTCCTCAAATCCTCGCATCTTCTCATCCTCTCTTCTACACTATCCCCATGAACTGGTATCCGCTGCGTCGGCTTCTGCCGCTCAAAGGTGCTGCATGGGATGTTTTTTCGCAACTGAAGCGTAACGATTTTTTCCCCGGCGCGCATGTATATGGGGTTGCCCGTAGCCGAAGCGTCAAGCGGCTCATTATTGGCATCGGGCAGGCGCATCCGGTGCTGTCGGGGCGCATCAGTGTCTGGCAGCGGCGCGAGATTGCGGCCTGTCAGTACTGGATACTGCAGTGCTGTCGCAGGCTTCACGAAGAGACGGGCGTGCGTGCATTCGGACAGGAGGGATTGTCCCGTGACAGACAGAGTCCGGTGATGATGCGGCTGCAGGAAGAGATACTGGTCGCCATTCGTCATCAGCTCGAGCAGACCGGATCCGACAAGGCGTTTTTGCGGCAGGCAGGCAAGCGCTGGACCAGGGCACTGCGTACAAGTGACGCATCGAATGTCGCCGAACAGGCGCTCTCGCTCCATGCACTCACGCTGTTGCAGGCGCTCTACCCGAGTGTCGGTTTGTTTGCACTGGAAGAAATGTCCGTGCATCACTCGGTTGCGACCCGGATCAATGTATTGGAAATAGAGATCACTCGTGCGCAATCGACACCAGCCTGGAAAACAGCAATGGCCAAAGAGGGCAGGCGGCTGACGAAAGACGAGTACGCCGCAATGAAGAAGTACAATGCTTTGGTGCAGCAGTGGAACAAGGTGCTGGCCAGCCCCGAGCGTGACACCGCACTGTGGCAGAATGTCGAGCTGCACGCCAAAGGGGCACCGGATGGCATTGCGGCAGTCTTTGTGCTTGGCGAAGGCCACCGCGAGCATTTTCTGGATCTGGTACGGCACAGGGCCCCGACCGATGTCCTTTTTGTGTGGGTGACACCGGCGCCGCTGCTGTTCTGGCAGCGAGTGCGATGGACAGGATTTGCGATATTTGGCTTAGGTTTGCTGATTGTTGCCGGTTTGCTTCTGCGACATGCTTTGTAAGAGGCGAAACAGCCTCGACAAGCGGCTTTGAGTGCATATAATGACGCGTGCGTTTGTGGTAATTCATCAATTGCCGTCTTTCACATCACGTTCCCCTGTAGCTCCCACCTACGCTCTCGAAGAGCTTCGGCGGGCGGGATATGCTACACATGAATACGTCAGATCTTTTATACCGCTCTCATTCCCCTGTAGCTCAACGGTAGAGCACCTCGCTGTTAACGAGGGGGTTACTGGTTCGAATCCAGTCGGGGGAGCCATTTAAGACACTAGGTCGGTTTAGAAGGATTTCAAACTCTGGTTTCGCTTTATAGGAAGCCAACTTGCCCTCTTTGAAAGTGAGTTCTAGAAATACTAAGTGAGCCAACTTCCGCTTCTCGGCATCGGTTGCGTATTTGTAGAGAGCCGACGCCGATTTCATGAGTTCTGAAAAATTGAGGACATAGGACAGCATCTCCTCCTCGGTTTCCGTTTGAGCGTTCAGCCGCACATCGACCTCTTTCAGCGAATCCATGAGCTTATCAGCCTCTAGCTTCCACTCGGCGGGATTCATTGCCTCTTCCCGCAGTAACGTGATTTTATTCTCTTTGAGGTAATCCAAGTCTTTGAGGATTTTCTTCTTTCTGTCGTTGAGATCGTCGAGTTCAGCATTTCGCTTCTTGGCGATCTGCGAGAGACCTTTTTTCGCTCCTGCCTCGATGTGATATAGCTCTTCGTCAGTGAAATGAATCCGATCCATGACCTTCTGTACTTCCTCCACAATGATGCTCTCGCCTATGTTCGTGACCGTATTGCTGCAATCGTCCCGACAAGTGCAAGAATAGTACGGGATGCCTTTCTTACGATACGGACTGAAACTGCGGCCACATTCGTCGCACTTGATGAGTCCGCGATAGGTAAAGAAAGGTTTATCGACGTAATGCACAGTGACGTTATTCTGCCGCAATCGATCTTGGACGCGCCAGAACAAGCCTTCGTCGATCAGAGGGGCATGACCGCCCTCCTGCCATTTTCCATTCGCTTTGATGCGGCCAATGTAGAATTGATTCGTGAGAATGTAGTGAATCGTTGATCTGCAAATAGGTAGAGAGCATTTTTCTGCATATTCTTCTCCGCTCATCATTTCCTTTTTACTTCGCTTGGGACGACGGGGTTTCGTC
This sequence comes from uncultured Candidatus Peregrinibacteria bacterium, assembly GCA_937863435.1. Taxonomy (GTDB): domain Bacteria; phylum Patescibacteriota; class Gracilibacteria; order Peribacterales; family Peribacteraceae; genus JAGOTD01. Next base: position 42,370 of record CALMES010000150.1, on the reverse strand, counting down.
GTCATACCTTGCTGATTTGCCCACTTCATTAAGTCATTCACAGACCATTCTCCCGTATCGTATTGTTCAAAAATACGTTTAATGTGGGGTGCTCTTTCGGGGTCGAAGGGCTTATTGTCGGACCCGCTATCAAGATAGCCGATGGGTGCGAAGTAAGTGCATCGCTTTTGCTCTCGCAGCTTTTTGAAAGTGTGTCTGACCTTTTCCGAAGTCACGCGACTATGGTGACGGGCAAACATGCCATCGATGTCCATGTGCAGTTCACCGGAACTCGTCGAAACGTCGTAGTCGGCCTGCACGAACTTCACGCAGATGCCGTGCTTCTTGATCATTTCCTTCACGATCAGATCAGACTGCTCATTGCGAGAGATACGATCCCAACAAAGTACAATCACTCCCGCATATTTTCGCTCTAACAGCAGCGGAATCATCTGCATGAACTTCGGACGCTCGATGCTGTATTCCACCATGCCATCAGTCGAAAACGACAGTGCTGACGACTTGAAAGCTGAATGTCGTTCCTTGATGATGCCCTGCTCCATAAGGCCTTCAACTGTGTCATTAGCAATGGGCATTTCGTCCCGCTCTGCATAGCGTTTGCACTCTGCCTCCTGATATTCCAAGGAGTTCTTTTGATTATCTGCATCGTCTGTAGAACGCCGACAATAGATGAGAAATCTTGAGTTCATGACAACTGTTTCAGAATAGATTGAAGCTGCAAGAATAACTTTGCCTGCCCGTTTTTTAACTCTCGAAATTGATTTGAAAAATACTGCATGTCGGAATGTACATCCCGAAGCGCATTGATCACCGAACTAGAAACCGCTTTCCTGTCAGATTTGTTGTAGCGGTGCTTGCCGTCTTTGCCTTCAACTAAAACACCTTCTTTCTCGTAGCGAATTGCTCTTTCGATACTGCTTTTCCATGAGGACATTAGCCACTCGTCGATAATAAACTGCTTCTGGCGTTCCTTTGAGAATAAATCTGATGTTGCTAGCTTCTTTTGCGTGAGAGCAACGATACCTCTCAAAGTCACATGATTGTTTCTACACATTAAAATCCACTGCTTTACTTTTTCGCCAATATCTTCGTCTTTAAAATGAACGAGATTTTCTGTCGTGACATCGAACAAAAACTCCAGTCCTTTCCTTGAAGCAATTCTGAAAGCCTTGTTATCCGCTTTGACCTTCTTATAGAAGAAATCTGCGTACACTTCGAGTTCGGTAAATTGTTCTTCCAAATCGATTTTCTTTTTCAGTGCAAGATAGTCTTCCATTTTAAACTCGCCTTTCTCCTTCTGTACTTTCTCGGAAGCCTGATTCCATTCCTCTCCGAAATCTTTGATAAGCACCATCCCGATTTTGCAATCGAAGACCTGTGAGACTTCTGTCATTTCCCTGCGTATCACTCTTCGTAAACTGACCTCACTTTTGTTCTGCTTTGAGAACGATTCGATGAGTTCCATGACTTCTGTCTGCTTTACTTGATCATCAAATAAATAGTTGATCAGTCTTTCTGGTTTCGAAGAGTCGGAAGGGAAATCATTCTCAAGATAGCGCGTGATTGTTTTGCGACTGACACGTGAACGCTTTTCAATTTCTCTTTGCGAAACGCCCTCACGCTTCAGCTCATCGATTCTTTTGCTGATGATTTGGGCGGGAGAAACAGTGGTCATGCGCCGACTATAGTCCCGCACCAAGTGGTGCGCAAGAGAATCATTGCACCACTTATATATAGCTGCAAGACTCAAATCATTCAGCTTTTACCAAGTTTGTGTATGACAATCACTTTACGACAGATACGGCAATCCAGAGGAACCACTCAAACATGGATGGCGAAGAGGCTAGGCATCAGCCGAAAGACGTATGTGAATTATGAGCTTGGTCATAACAAGCCACCGAAGTCGGTGCTCTTCTTTGCAGCGCATCTGCTCCACATATCCCCTGACGAACTTATCCATGAAGATGAGTGATAACCAACTTCGCGCGTACCACGAATACTTCGCAATTCTTGCGAACATCCAACGGCGATGCCAGATGGAAGGCATCGACATCCGTGCCGGACCTCGCAAGGAAAAGAACCCGCCCCGCTAAGAGCAAGCTCTATTTCCATTCCTATTATTCACCATGTTAAGCCACAAATCTCATTGGTACAAGCCACCGTATCCGCCTCGTATCGAAGAAAGTTGGTGTGTCCTCTACTGCGGATGGATGCGTGCGAAGGACGCCATCAAAAAACTAGACCGTAATTATCCACGTCACCTTGATCGCTAATATGAGCTACAAATCATTACCCATTGCAGAGGTCGCGGCTGCGCTCGGCCTCGGATGCGAAGCATCTGGGGCTGGGCGGGCGCGACTCATGCAGGGACAGGATTACATCCCCGCCATTCTCGATCTCAATTCCAATGCCGTGCTCTTCGAAAATGGAGAGCGCGGAGACGCTGTGGACCTCGTTATGGTCATACAGTCTTGCAACGGAGACGAAGCAGAAGAATGGATCGGAAAACAGTTCAAAATCAGCAAGAAAACGAAGCCAGCTGCGGATAGAAAGAAGTCACAAGCCGATAGGCTCATTGAACTTCTCACCGATGAAAATTCGGTGCTTTTCCACGACCAATTCAAAGACCCACATGCTCAAATCCTCGTCGGGGATCATTGGGAAACATGGCGTATCAAGAGCAAATTTTTCAAACGATGGCTCTGCGAAAAGCTATGGGAATCAGAAGGTAAAGCACCCCACGCCAACGCTCTAGCGTCAGCAATAAACATCCTTGAAAGCAAAGCCTACTTCAAGGGATCACAGTTTCGATTAGAGAACCGCATTGCATGGCATGAAGAAGCGATATGGTACGACTTGGCGAACGAGCAGTGGGAGGCGGTACGAATCAGTCCCAAAGGGTGGGAGGTTGTGACAAAACCGCCGATTCTTTTCCGGCGACACGCACATCAGACTTCACAGATCGCTCCTGCTCGGAACGGCGATGCTCGTGCATTGTTGCCACTGATCAATTTAGCGAATGACGAAGAACTCCTCGTGATCATCTATATCGCTTCCTGCTTCATTCCCGACATTCCTCACCCAATCCCGATTCTGTATGGACCCCAAGGAGCGGCGAAAACGACCCTCGCTCGCATGATGCGCCGAATCATTGATCCCTCGGCAGTCGAAGTCCTCTCGATGCCCACCACTCCGAATGATCTGATTCAGCAATTATCGCACCATTGCTTCGCATTCTTCGACAACATCACGGTCATGCCCGAATGGGCTTCGGACGCTCTGTGTCGAGCGGTCACGGGCGAGGGCTTCTCAAAGCGTGAACTCTATTCCGACGATGATGACGTCATTTACGCCTTCAGAAGATGTGTCGGCTTGAACGGCATCAATCTCGCGGCGAAGAAGCCTGACCTGCTAGATCGAGGGATACTCTTCAAACTCGAACGCATCCCCAAGGAACGCAGACAGGGCGAGAAGGCTTTATGGGAAGAGTTTGAACGGGTACGGCCTTCGATACTTGGCGGCATCCTCGACGCCGTGTCTGCTGCTATGGGCGTGAGGAAGGATATTTCCCTATCCGAAGTACCCCGCATGGCCGATTTCGCGCTGTGGGGCTGTGCATTGGCTCGCGCCTTCGGTGCCGACGAAAAGGAGTTTATTGACACGTACTACAGCAATATCGGTGAGCAACACGAAGAAGCCATCAATGAGAACTCGGTGGCTGCTGCTATCAGCATCTTCATGGAAGAGAAAAACGAATGGGAAGGCAGCGCATCATCATTGCTGGAAGCACTGGAAGCCACGGCAGACAACGAGAAGATCAGCACCAAGAGCGGAGGATGGCCACGTGCCGCTAACAGTCTCTCCCGCAAATTGAACGAGGTGAAAACCAATCTTGCGGAGGTTGGCATTTATATTGATTCGCATAAAGGCACGAGCGGCAGACGCATTATCACGATCAGTAAAACAGCAAAGAAAACTGCCTCTACCGCCACGGAGTTAACGAACCAGATTACTTCTACACCGCCACAACTATCCCTTGGTATCGAAACGGCAAAGGGAAGCGATAAGAACGATAGTGGCGGTAGTGGCGATCTTATTGATTTCTCTTCTCTACCAGACCTATGACTTCCGAGAAACAGATTGCGGCTAATCGAGAGAATGGACAGAAAGGCGGCGTGAAGACTTCCTCTGGCAAATCTGTCAGCAAACGCAATGCCATGAAGCATGGGATTCTCTCTGAAGAGATTGTGATTGATCGGGGTCGATGCTCTGAAAATGTGAAGCAATATGAGGAGATTCGGGCAAACATGTTCGAAGAGTTTCAGCCTGTCGGCGAACTGGAAAATATGCTGGTTGATGATCTCTGTGCCACCTCTTGGCGACGACGCAGGGTCGTTCGCGCCGAGCGCGCTCTTATCGAATACGCCATCATCACAGCTCGAATGAGACGGGAAATGGACTATGCCCAGAAGCCGATCAAATACGATCATTTCCCCGATCCAGAAGAAGATGTTCCTCGATTGGAAAAATACAAAGTCAGTCTGATCTATGTTGAACTTATCCGAGACGTGCAGCAGATTATTCACTTTATCGAACACGGCTTCATACCGTTGCCCAAGATTCTGAAAGATCGCATTGATGCCAATTTCGGGGTTACTCATCAGCTATCTCCCCACCGCGAGGAACTATTGGCTTGCAATGAGGCAATCGAAACCAAGGATTATCACGGTAAAGATAAGGAGTTCTACGAAAAGCAGATACTGGCTGCCGCGAAAGAATTACTCGCGTTTGTGATCGAGAAGGGTGAGAACTTTGCCATGCGTGAGGACGTGCTTTTTATGGCGGAGGAAGATACACACGTCCTTCTGAATGAGGGAGATGTACAACGTATCCAACGATACGAGGCCCATCTTCATCGACTGTTCATGCAAACGCTCCATGAGCTACAGCGGGTTCAAAGCGTGCGATTAGGGAAGCCATTGCCACTCGCTGCGGCGGTAGATGTCACTCTGAACAATGAAAATGGGTTCGTTTCGTAGAAAGCGGTCATGGGCAGTATATTGTGGATATGGGCAATACAAGGATTATGACCTTCGTGAGCTACAAAAATCTCTTTGATCATGTTTCAAAAAGTGGATTGATACTGCCTCTTTCATACCTCAATTCAGATGCCAATGTTGATAATGTAATTCATGACCTCATCGATGATTTCGAATGTGTTGAAGCCATATCCTACAGCTCGTTTTTGAATGCAATGGTACAAACATATAAAGCTGATGACACTCAAAAACTTGGCTGGAAGGAATTGCAGCACTGTAAGCTGGTTAAGGGGAATGAAAATGAAGGCATTGTCTTTCATAGAGACAATCTGCTTCATCTGATTGGTCAGCTCATTGATAAAGAAAAGGCAGGAGTAAAAAAAATAACTGGCCAAAAGACCTTTGGAAATGCAGCAGACTTCTACAAGTCACTACTTCTTATCAATGGTAAGGGGGTCTTCCATCCACCAAGTACACTCACAGAGCAAATTTTGTTGAAAGATACCTTTTTGAGAGCCTATCCGTACTATTACCTTCCGCATATTGTTGAGCAGATATATCGAATCCGATTGCAAAGGTATTGGCATATTTATCATGATCTCATCAACAAGCTGGAAGCCAAGGAGGTCGATAAAATCAAAGTGGGACTGAAGAAGATCACAGATTCTTATAAGCTCTCACTCAATCAATATTTCCATGTTCTTGTCGGTGTCTTCGGATGGTTTCTCCAATCTCAAGCCCTGAAGAATGCCGATCCTTCAAACGATCAAGCAAAAAAATTGGGATTTAATCATAAAAATCTCGAATCATTTTATGTGCGTAGACATAACTTCGGTGACGGTCATGATACTTTCAGCCTGATTGGTCACCTATCGAAGGACCTGAGCGAGTTGAAACGGAGCCTGAAGAAGAAACGTAAAGACCCCCCTGAATGGATTTTATAAGTATTTTCAAACGTTTTTTGATTGTCCGATTTTTAAAATCGATAATGATAACTACTGCATCATCGACTTGAAGTTTTTGATTGAGGGCATTTGTGCAGGGTTCATGTGGCGGATGCAAGATATGTCCTCTCTCAAAGTGTCAGAGATAAAACCACAATACGGCCATCTGCTTGAACGATACTTCACTGACCTCTTGCAAAGGATATTCGGGAAATTATCAATACGGACGGCGCAGGGCGATGGCGAGCCTGATGCGATCCTAGAAACTGCCGACCACATCGTTATTTTCGAGTTCACAGTTGAGTATTACAGATTTGCATCGCTATATAGCGAGGATACGAAGTTATTCATAGAAGATATTCATCGACTGCTTTTCAATGAAGGTAGAAGTGGCCAGCAGTCTAGGAAGAAAAAAGATAAGGGGAAGTTCATTAAACTGAATGGATATATTGAAAAAATGAAGAACAAGAAAAAAACAATAATCCCAGTTTTAGTTACTGAAAATCACGTAGGCGACTGCGACGTGTTGGAAAAGTTTGATCGATGTATTTCAGAGAACATTGCGAGTAAGAACTTAACCAATCTGAAAGATAACCTGCCGATCATTCTGAACCTCGATGATTTAGAAGTGTTCTGGAACTTATCGAATAAGAAAAAGGCAAAGAATCAGTTTGTTGATTTACTGAACCAATGGAGATCGCTGCAAACAAAAGGGCATAATCATTTCAGCTTTTCGTCTTTTTTAAGTGAGTCATTCAACAAGGAAGACGTAAAAAATGATTTTAATAAATTTTTCAGTTGGGGAAGGTTTATAGATCAACTTAATGAAATAAGTGACTACAAAACACTGTCCGGGGCTAATTAAGGGGTAGTGAGGTTATGACATTTGCTATTTGTTAATAAAGTTGTATATTATACATCTCAAAACTCGTGTTTTGGGGCGATCTTTCACAGGATCGGCTTAGTCACTACTATCGACAAGTGTTCAACCCACGTGTCCCTTTCGGAGGATTAAGACCATGAGTAACCGCATTTTGTCGGGCATGCGCCCGACCGGCAACCTGCACCTCGGCAACTACTTCGGGGCGATCAAGCAGTTCCTGGATCTGGAGGCGGGTGGAAGCGAGTGCTTCTTCTTCGTCGCCGACATCCACGCCCTGACCGAGGTCACGGGTCCAACCGAGATCGACAAGCTGTCCGTCGAGGTCGCCAAAAACTACCTCGCCTGCGGCATCGATCCCGCCAAGTCCACCCTGTACCGGCAGAGCGACGTTCCCGAGGTCAGTGAGATCACTGTCCTCCTCGGCAACATCGTGAAGCTCGGTCGTCTGCAGACCTGCACCACCTTCAAGGACCGCGTCCGCAACAAGGGCGTTCCCGAAGGCGAGGTGAGCTACGGCCTGTTCGGCTACCCCGTCCTGATGGCGGCCGACATCCTGTGCGTCCGCGCGGATCGCGTTCCCGTGGGCCAGGATCAGACGCAGCATGTCGAGATGGCGCGGGATTTCGCCCGCATCTTCAACCACATGTTCGGCAAGGAAGTGTTCACGCTCCCCGAGATGAACATCAGCAACCCCCTGCGTGTCCCCGGCATCGACGGCGCGGAGAAGATGGGTAAGAGCGATGGCAACACCATCGCCCTGCTCGAAGACATCGCCGCCGTCACGAAGAAGGTCAAAGGCATCCCCACCCAACCCGAACCGGGCGGTGAGATGCAAGCTGGCACCAAGGCTCTGTACACGCTCGTGGAGCTGTGCAGCCCGCCCGACGTGCACACCGAGTACCTGCGTCGCTACACCAACCGCGAAGGCAAGTTCTTCGGTGAGATGAAGTCTCGGCTCGCGCAGGACATCGTCGCCCTGCTCGAACCGATCCAGCAGCGCTACAAGTCGCTCAGCGACGACCAGGTGCGAGACGTTCTCGTGCAAGGTGCCAACAAAGTCCGGCCCATCGCCGCGTCCGTCCTCAAGGACATGCGCAGCGCTATGGGCCTCATCAAGTGAGGTGACCCGTGGAACTCGAAACCATCAGAAACCGACTCGACGCCCTGAACTGGCAAACGCTGCTCATCCTCAATGAGCGGCTCATGCTCGTCAGGGAAGTCGCCGCGCAGAAGAAGGCAAAGGGGGACGGAGTCATTCATGCCCCGAGCCGCGAAGCAGCGATCTTCGACCGTACGGTCGATCACTGCCGCGTCTTGGGGCTGGACCCCGACTACGTTCTCGAAATCGTTTCCCTCATGATCGCACACGCGAAGGATGCGGAGTGCGACGTGCTGGGAGTGGACACGTTCCTCGACACCCGCCCGAAGAAGCAGGAAGATCTTCGGGCAAACCTCCTCAAGCTCACGGCTGCAACGGCTCCGAACTACAGCCCCGACTACTGCGAAGGGCGCGGTTCGGATGCCGTTCAATCATACTTGGGAAGGGAACAGCAACTCCTGCGGGAGAGCATCGATGCTCTCCCCAACCGGAAGGTGGCGCTGGATCTGGGATGCGCAACCGGCAAGGTCGCCGAGCTCCTCGAGCGGTACTTCTGCCGCGTGCGCGGGTTCGATCTCTGTCCGCAGATGATCGAGCACGCTCGCACGCGGCGGCTTTGGCCCGACTACGTCGAGTTCGAAACGACTGATCTGGAAGAGCGGATCCCTCAGGACGATGCCTCGGTCTCGTTCGCAGTCGCGAATTTCGGAGCCGCCTCCGAAGTGTCGCAGCATCTCCTGCCGGAGCTGTCGCGCGTCTTGGAGAAGGGCGGGAAAGCGTTCCTGTCCTTCTACAACGCCGATGCGATCAGCAATCTCTGGTACTATCCGTGGCCCTCCACGATGAGGGCTCACCTCAACGCGTATAACAATACGCTCGAGGTGTGGTACCGAGATCAGGTCTACACCGTGCAAGGCACTGGCATGACGGTGCGGATGCTCCAAGAAGCATGCGGACTGCACGGACTCGAAGTGGAGTGGGTGGAAACCTACCCTACCTTCCTGTCCATCGTTCCACGTTTCTTCTTCGGATCGCCGCGCTTCCGTCCGCTTGTGAAAGCGGTCACGGAAGTGGATGAGGCCATGGCACGCAAGGAGCCCTATCGGGGGACACATCTGACCGCTCTGATTCGAAAGTGACGAAGCCAGCCTGTGAAACGGGGTGAGGGCATGACGCCTTCACCCTTTTTCTGTTTCACTGACGGCCTTTTTTAATTTACGGAGAAAATGCATAAAACCGCCTGTACCGTATTGCAACACGCGTGAACCACGTGTCACTTTACTGATACTGACGTTAAGTTTTTCTGCAATCTCCCGTTGAGATATTCCTTGCGCCAGCAATTGGACAAGCTGCCAACGCTCAGCAAGAGATTCCATCTCTTGAGGTGTAAGAAGATCTTTCAGTAAGAGATCTGCCTCTTTTGATGTATCTATTGATGAAAAGAGTTCGCAGAGTTCCCGGTAGTGACGTTCTGGTACTGGCACAGCAGTACAATACTCCATAATGTCGTTGACTCCGAGTCTTGCCATACATACAATTCGATGGTCTGCTTCCAAAAGAGGTAGATCTGGGTGCGTAGCTCAATTGGCTAGAGCTCTCGTCTCCAAAACGAGTGGTTGGGGGTTCGAGTCCCTCCGCACCTGTTGGCCCCAATCTTCGATTGGGGCCTTCTTTTAGCACACTTTACATATGTAAATTATAATGTACTATATTCAGTACTATGCGTATCGAACTTTCTTGGAAAGACACTGAAGGGCAGCACAAATCGTTCGCGACTGGCTGTCCAAAGATTGCAGAGTCAATGCTACGATCAAGCACGGATTTCCCTCAGGTTACGGCAGATATGAAGCAAGCATTCCGAGATAAGTATGGAAGCACGCGCGGAAGTTTTGAAGAAGTACTGCGTGATCAAATAGGCAAATCCCCGCTAGGATCTATCGAAACGGCAATTCCTGGCCTTACGGTAAGAGTTAAGAGGGATGAAGGAGTCTCGCTTTGCTGAGCGCAAAGGACTTGCTCAAAATAAATTAGTATATTTTAATATACTTTCATTTACGTACCCTTTTTGCATGGCCAAAAGCGCGCTTCTTGAGTGGGATAAGCCTGAGCCTGACGATCGCGTCGTGCAGGAAGTTCAGGCATTTCTGGGCAGAAACGTTCCATTGAATGACCCTCGAGATGATCAGCCGCAAATTCTCGGATTTCCTGTTGGTGAGCCAGACTCATTAGGAATTGAAATGCAGTATCTAGCACTGAAGAGAAATCCTAATAATATTGGACTCCACACGACAGACAGTGAAGCCGAAGAAGGGTTTCAAGGATCGCAGAAGGCAGAAAGGCTCTTTATTGGGATGATGGCTGATGTGCTTGGAAGTGATCTTAGAGGCGTCGATGGATACATAGAGGCAGGCGGCTCTACGGCAAATATGGCGGGCCTCTTAATCGGAAGAAATCGCACTCATTTGTATGATGAAAAAGAAAAGCCGCTCAAGAATGCAAAGAATAAAACTGCCGTTCTCTGCTCACATATCACTCATTATTCTATTCTCCAAAACGCCAGTAATCTTGGTATTGGAGAGGTAGCTACAATCGGCAAAGGCGACGGCACCAGAGTTCACTTGCTGGGGACCGACGAAGACGGCCATGTGCTGCTCAATCAATTAGAAATGCAGTTACGCGATCTGATCAAAAACCACGAAGACATTTCAAATATCATTTTTGTTGGGAATGCAGGAACAACAATGCTGGGCTCAGTGGACAATATCCCCGGAATGAGCGACATCATCGGGCAATTCAAACAACGTTTCCCGGAGAAGATATTCCACTTCCACATTGATGCGGCGCACGGAGGACTGATTGCCCCTTTTCTTCCGGAGCTTCCTACAATTGGGTTTGCCAACCAGCATGTAGATTCCATCACTATAGACCCGCATAAAATGGGAAAAATTGGATTTGGTTGCGGTGTAATTCTAGCAAGAAAGGGATATTTTGATTGGCTGGCATCTGAATGCCCCTATGTCCCGGGAGGCAGTAGAACGATCAGTGGATCTCGCTCGGGTGCGGTAGCCATCAGTGCATACGCCGCATTTCGAAGGAGAGGAAAGGAAGGAGTCGCCTCGTATGCACAATCCCTGAAAGATATGACAAAGGAAGTGAGAGGAAAAATTGCTGCACTGGGGATAGAAATGTTTGGAAGCGATTTGAACATCATTGCGGCAAAAACATCGCTTCCTGCTGACATTAGAATGAAATTTATCGTGCACGGTGATGATCGTATGCCTGTCGATATGAGTAATCCCCATGATAAGGAGCGAAGAAGCATCTGGAATATTGTTGTGATGGAACACGTTCAAAAAGGCATTTCTCGTTTCGAGGATGTCTATAAAGAGTGGCTTGCAGCAAATCAATCCTAATCGAGCTATTTCCCATTAATAATCTCTTGAAAGGCAGGCTAGCCGAATGTAGTATTGTACCGATACATCATTACACTATCCATGGAATCTATCTCAAAAGTGTCGGCCAACCTTATCCAGTCAGCAATACGCCTGAAAGACAATGACCAAGCCATTGGTCCATTGCGTCCCGCTCGAAGCCCCGACGCAGCGGTTCTTGAAAGGATTTCGAAGAACATAGCACAGGGTGTTACTTCATCGAGGCAATTACTACTCACAACGGGTTTTGGTCTTCATCGAAGTCTGAAAGTTCCTGTGCGACTCCCCGCACTTGCAATACCTGGTTTCAAAGTAATGGAAAGGATGCAGGATGCAGGAGTACCTGTTCCGAAATATCTGCTCTACCAAGCCACTGATTTTATTGCGGAAACAAATTGTCTTCCCCGTGAGGATTCGCATGAATGCTCTCAAAAAATGGAAGCGTATCTGCGACAATACGTTGCAAGATTCCACGAACGCATCGCCGAACATGTCATCTTTAAATTCGGATGCGAATATCCACTTGAAGCTAAGCAAGCCGTCACCATGACTGTCGATGAAATTCGGTCACGGATTCTCGATATTGCTCCGCTACGAGAAGCTATGGAACAAATCCATGCATATGAGGCGCGCCATTCCAATGGCACAAACCATTATGACGATTATGCGGCAGCGAACGTTCTGTACAGCGGTGCGACTCAACAGTATCCATTTGGTGAAGATCTCCCTGAAGATGTGCAGGCAATACTTCCCATTGGAGGAAATGCCGAGAAACCGTTCTTCACACTAACTGCTCATTTTTCCGAGCATCTTGGAAAACGCAAAGTGATTCCCATGCTCACGCCTATCGGATCACGTCCAACGTACTATCACTATCCACAATCTGGAGATCCAATCTCTATTGCAGAGTATGCTGATGCCATGAAGCAGCCGATCAAAGACGGCCCTATTAGAATCGATATAAATGCGATGATTGCCGATGGAGCTACTCCGGAGGCACTATCTGAGATTTACCCTGAAGTCAGATGAAAATTCTAGGAGTGCTTGGCGGCATGGGTCCTCAGGCGACAGTTCGTTTTTACGACTTGATCGTTCAAACGAGCATTCGCAAATACGGAGTGAAGAAGAATGCGGATTTTCCACACGTATTGATCGACAATATTCCTGTGCCCGATTTAATCAAAAGCAAAGAAGACGAGGTAAAGACGGTAGCAATGGTGGAAGATGAAGCGCGTCGCTTGAAAAATGCTGGATGCACTCATCTCGCAATGCCGTGTAATACGATGCATTTGTATGCGGACAGATTTCAGGCTGCGTCTGGGCTTCCATTTATTTCCATGGTTGATGCCGTAGTTGAGAGACTGGTGAGCGACAAAGTCACCAAGGTAGTTCTACTTGGAACTATGACAACTATGAAGTCTTCTCTCTACACTGATCCTCTACAAAAAAAGGGTATTGAAGTCATCATTCCGTGCGATGAGGACAAGGAATTTCTCGGTACACTGATTCATGCCGTCATTGCTGATGACATCCGAAAGGAACATATTCGATCGTTTGCCGAATTGACGATTCGACTCTCCAAAGATGCAGATGGAATATTGTTAGGCTGTACAGAATTACCTTTCTTAGCCCAACATTTGAAAATGGCAATTCCGGTTTATGATTCCCCAGCAATTCTTGCGGAGAAGTGCTGCGCAGTAATTTTATAACCCCTGCATCATCTACAGAAAGATTTACCGATTGCCAACCTTTCTAGCGATATTTCCTTTAAGGTTCTATAAACTGTCGCCAGTTCTAGAAGGAGCCACGTCGGGGAGCCATTTTGCACTTTCGTTCCTTCTTGTTCCCATAAAATTATGGTGGCCATCAATCCGTACATCAATTTCAACGGCAATGCCGAAGAGGCGTTCACTTTTTACAAATCAGTTTTCGGCGGTGAGTTTGCGAAAGTGATCCGCTTCAAGGATCTCGCGAGTGCCGATTTTCCCGTGCCGGAAAAGGAAGCCAATAAAATAATGCGCATTGCTCTGCCGATTGGCAAAAACATGTTGCTGGCCAACGACGTGCCGGAATTCATGGGACGCGTGAGCGAAAATGAGAACAGGAGCAAAATCGCAGTGAGTGCCGACAGCAAAGAGGAGGCGGAGAGAATTTTCAACGGGCTTTCTGTGGGCGGACAAGTGGAAATGCCGATGGATCAAAGTCCGTGGGGTACGTATTTTGCCGGATTTCGCGACAAGTACGGCATTGAGTGGACGGTGGAGTTTGATCCGAAAAATCACAGCTGAAAAATGAGTGAGCAATGCGAACATGCTTCTTTTGATGCGAACGATGTCCAGCCTTTGAAACATAGTCAGGCAATCAAAGTATCGTTGACAACTAACCTCCCGCTGTTCCCGCTTGCTTGAAAGGCGTGTGCATGGCTGTTACGATCTTCTGCATTATGTTTTCAGTGCGGCGGTCGCTTTCTATTGCAGGTGTGGCAGGAGTGTTCATCGTTGCGCAGATGGCTTTGGCGTCTCCGCCCGGTTCGCGTTACACGCCGGGCGAAACGCTGAATCCGAATTGTGCGGCGGGCGATGCAAACTGTACGGTGACCGTACCACTGCAGTCGTCCGGCAATCTCAGTGACGTTGGCAGCGCATCGGCTGCCAGGGCGAATCTTGGATTGGTCATAAACAGCGATGTGCAGGGATACAGCGCCGCACTCGCATCCATCGGCGGGCTGACGACGGCGGCGAACAAGATGATCTACACAACTGCATCGAACACCTACGCCACGACAGATCTGAGTGCCGTGGCGCGCACGCTTGTGAGCAAGACGACCACAGGAGCCATGACGACGTACCTGCGCGCTGTCACTCCGGTCTACACCGGCAACATTGTCGTCGAAGGCAAGGTGACGGCGAACCTGCTGGAGGGAGATGCATCGCTGCTGACAAACCTGAGCATCAACGATGGCGCGATTACATCAGCTAAAATCGCCGACGGCACCATTGCGAACGCAGACATCAGCAACAGCGCCAGCATTGCATTCTCCAAGCTGAACATAGCCAAGAGTGACATTACCGGCCTTGGCATTCCGGCGAGCGATACAACCTATACGGCAGGCACGGGACTCCAGCTTGTGGGAACGGTCTTTTCGGTTACCTCGAGTGTGGTGACCTCCAATTACGGAGGCTCCGTCATACTGGCCGGCTCCGTCAGTCCTGCCAGCATTGCGGCTTCCACAAGCGATAGCAGTATTCCCAACAGCATGACGAACACTTCGTCGAACGGGGGTGCGGGCGTACTCAAGCTTTCGTTGTCGAATATCTCCAATCCTGCCACAACGAACCGGTACATTGATTTTTTCGCCAATGGCGGTTCAATCGGCAGTATTAAGGGCAACGGCGCGGGTAGTGTCGACATGTCCTGGGCGACGGGCAATCCTGCCGCATTCAATACTGCGCCCGGTCTCGTCTTTGAGTCCGCTGGTGCCGACTACGCCGAGTATCTGGAGCGATCGGATCATGCCGAAGTGCTGCGCCCGGGGGATATTGTGGGCGTCAAAGGAGGTAAAATTTCGCGTACGACAGCCGGTGCGGACCGCGCCATGGTTGTGAGTGCCGCGCCGGTTGTGGTTGGAAACAAGCCCGCTGGCAGCGCAGACAATTTTGCAACCGTCGCATTCGTCGGACAGGTCTTTGTGCGTGTGGCCGGTCCGGTTGCATCGGGGGAGTACATTGTCGCATCCGGCAAGAATGATGGCAGGGGTATTGCAAAGCACAAAAACGATCTTACGGCAGAGGATCTTCTAGTCGGACAGGCGTGGGACACTGTCTCCACGCACGACGACACTGTTGTGAGGATCGGCATCACGCCGGGGCCGGTTGTCATTTCTGCGTCGTCTGCCGCACCGGGCACACTGGAGACGGAAGTGCGCAATTTGCGACAGGAGATCGAGAGACTTAAGCAGACACTGCATGAATAAGTTCGCATTCCCCGCCATGGCGCTGCTGCTTGCCGGAACGGCATTCGCAGAAGGAATGAGCAGCACAAACAAATATGCCTGGAGCGAGAACGCCGGCTGGATCAACTTCCGTCCGGGCAGCGGCAATGTGGTGGTGACAGGCACCGGCATGACAGGCTATGCCTGGAACGACGTGTATGGCTGGATCAATCTTGCTCCTGCACATGGTGGCGTACTCAATGATGGAAACGGCACGCTCTCCGGCAATGCGTGGGGAGAGCAGACCGGATGGATCAATTTTTCGGGGGTCACCATCGGCAGCGACGGCATGTTCCACGGCACGGCGTCGGGGACGACGGTCGGCCGTATCAGCTTCAATTGTGCCAATAACAATACGTGCGGTTCGTCGAATTTCAAGGTGCAGACGCTCTGGACGCCGCCGTCGAGCAGTTCATCCTCCTCCAGTTCGTCGAGTGCGGCAAGCAGCGCACCTGCCGTCTCCCAATCACATGGCGGTGGAGGCGCCAGGCATGTTTCTGTGTCAGCCGATCGCACGGTTGCAAATACATCGGCAGCATCGTCGTCGAAGCCGACTATTTCTGCTCCGGCTGCGGTTATTGTTCCACGTGTGAGTGTCCAAGTGCAGATGCGTACCTGCGCGCGGGTGCAGAAAGGGTTTACGGGCAGCGCGCTCAAGCGAGTGGTTGCGAGAATTATGAAAGTGCTCGGGTTTAGGTGCTAGGAATGTCTCGGCAAACGTCCTGTACAGAAAGTACAGAGTGCTGCATTCCGGCAATAGCACAATTTTTTGCAATCTGATCAATTACTTTTCATCGAGTGATTCTGTACATTGCAAAGTTATGCAATCAATAAAAAAGGCGTGCAGCATTCTTTTGGTCCTGTGCCTGCTTGCTCTGCCTCTTGTTACCCATGCAGCGGCGCTCACCTACGGGACGCCGACTTCGTTCAATACGGGAACGACGGACTTTCATTCTGTCGGCAAGCTCGACAGTACGCATGTGATCATTGCCTACACGGCCGCTATGTCCGGCCGAGCGAGAATCGCGACGATCGACGGTACAGGTATTTCACTGGGAACAGCCTATGAGTTTGATCCATCTGTGGGAAGTATCGATTTAGCAGTGCTCGACAGCACGCACGTCATTATTACCTATGGTGTGGGAACCACCGGATATGCGGTGATTGCGACAATCTCCGGCACGACTATTTCGTACGGTACGCCGGTGCAATTTGCGACGGGGCTTGCATCCGGCGTCAAAAACAGCGCTGTTGTCGCGCTCGATTCGACTCATGTGGCGGTAGGGTATATTACTTCCACTGATATTGGAGGCGGACAAACCATGAAGACCGCTTATGCGATTGCTGCGACTGTCAGCGGTAACAGCATTTCCTTCGGATCGTCCACAACGCTCGATACGAACGTAAACATCCTGTTCGATATTGCCGTCGTCGATAGTACGCACATAGCAACACTCGATACACTCCTGCTGGGCCAGGCATACGTGAGAATCGCATCGGTCAGCGGAACAACTCTGTCGTTTGGCAGTGCCGTACAGTACAGTACCATGGGGTACTACGGTACGTTCTCCGCTCTCGACAGTACGCACGGAATCATTGCGTTTCGAGACGAAAATGATGGCAAGGGTCGCGCGTTGGTCGCGACGATTTCCGGCACAAGTGTGTCGCTTGGATCTGCCACTGCTTTCACATCCGGCACCGTCACGGGTCCCCAGGTGGTCGCTCTGGACTCGTCTGCTGCCGTCGTGAACTACGGAGACGGAGCCAACAGTAATTACGCAACAGCCAGGCGTCTGACTGTGAGTGCAGGCTCTGTGAGCACCGATACGGCATCGGTGTATCGTTCAGGTTCCAAAAGCCAGTTTTCCGACATGCTGGCGCTCGATGCATCAACCGTGTTCAGCATGGAGAGCACGAACGTCGTCGTAGGAACAACCGATACCACGGCGCCATCTGCTCCTTCCGCTTTTTCTGCAACACCCTCCGGTTCCACCATGAACTTAAGCTGGACGAACCCGGTGGATGCGGATTTCCAGTCTGTCACCATCCGTCGCGGCACTGGCACGTATCCTACGACGACGACCGATGGAACATCGGTTGTCTCGGGACTCGCAACGACCAGCACCAGCGATACCGGTTTGACCGACGGTACCTACTACTACAGCATCTTCGCCCGTGACGTGCGCGGCAACTACTCGACGGCCGCTACCGTGAGTGCCACGATCAATACAACCGCATCATCGTCGAGTAGTGGCGGGGGAGGCGGAGTGCCGGCGTCCCTCATTTTGCTGCGCCAGCAAAACGGTCTGGACATGTGGGGCAATCCACTGCCACAAGCCTCCTCTTCGTCGTCTTCGGCAGCATCTGCAACTTCCTCGTCTGCGGCATCGAGTGCGGGAAATACATCATCTTCCTCGCTCTCCATTTCATCGTCCTCCTCTTCCGCTCAAGCATCTCTGCCTTCTGCAGCCAAGACTCCCTTGCAGCAACGCACCTGTGCCCGAGTGCACAGAGAATTTTCGGGGAATAGTCTCAAGCGAGTGGCGGCGAGAATTCTGAAAATATTAGGCTTTGGCTGCTAGAAAGGTCTGTGCACGATCATCGGATGTATTGTTTCGTCTGTGATTTCAGCCAGGCTTCGTAGGCAGTCTTCAATGCAGCTCTGTGATCAGGCGTGACACCGGAAGCATCGAGTGCCTTTTCGAGAGCGCTTTCCCTTTGTGCCTTTGCCGCTACTGGATCCAAAAAATGTGCATTGTCACTTTCTTTTGCGCTCTGTAAGTAAGCCAATACCAGTGCATCAGCCTTGATGCCCAATTCTTCCTTCGTAGTTCCGGCCTTTGTGATATCATAAGATTCTCATCCCCCATCAGTATGGATCACATGCCCATTCGTCGATCAGCGAGCCGCAGCACCTTTGGCGAAGCACTCATTGTCGTATCTGTCGTTGCAGGATTCTTTGTCGCACTCATGAAAGACAAGGTGTCGCTGCAGAATATTTCGCTCACCACATTCCTCGTGTCGATGGTTGTGTTCTACATGGCTCTCCTCGTTTGCAGAATGCTGTTCTTCTGGATGACCGGCGGCGACCAAATGCAGTACCCATGGTGGAAGCACGCCGAAATGGCGAAGAAGATGAAGGAGTAAGCCGTGTTCTCGGTTACTCGCGGGAGATTTCCACTCGTCTTATTTCCCCAAATGCCTGCGCCAGACAAAGCCGTCTTTGCCGTCCGGGAGCCGGACACGCGCCCAGTCTTTGTCGACGAGAGCGATAATCGTTACCAGCTGACCTTTGCGCAGCGTGCGGAGAACAGACGCATTGATGCGTGAATCGCTGCGCAGATACAGAGTAGGAGCGATGACCACTCGCTGATTGCTCGAAAGTGCAGCCTGCTGCACCGACGCGGCGGAAGAGGTAGAGGATGCCGATGAGGAGCGTGCTGATGATACGGAAGAAGAGGCGGCAGACGACACCGCTGCAGAGGAAGACAGGGCAGATGCCGCAGAATGGTCGTCTGTTTTCCATCGCAACGCAGCCTGCTCTATACGCAGTTTCAGGCTTTCGGGCCGCAGTCCGCCACGAGCAGGAGTGAAAGAGTTCGCTCCATCACCCGATGCAACGGAACTGCTTGCGACAGTCGCTATTTCGCAAATATATCCTCCAAGATTTGCCGTGCAGAATAAGTCATTCCATTGTCCGGATACGCCCTGGATCTCCATGCAGTCTTCGCCAAAGTTGTCGTTGGGCTCGCCGGTTTTCCAGTTCGCATATGCACCGCCGAAAGGTCCGCCGCTCACTCCTCCGGTCCAGAATGCCTGCACGTCACCGGGCCAGAAAAAATTTCCTTCGCTTGAACCGGTCACAATCGAGTCATCGTCGCCTCCGCCGATCCAATCGCTCGCTCCTTGGAGCAGAGTGAACAGTGCAGTATTCACCGAACTGCTGCGTATGCTTGCCAGCTTTCCGCCTATTGCCGAACAGGCGGACCTTGCATGCGCTGCATCACCGAAAGATGCAAAATGACCGTAGCAGGTACCGTCCACAATGGTTGTGCGTGTGGCCCCGATGTTCGGACAGACATACGAAGTGGCCATCACTGTTTGAGCAATACTGAAGACAGCAAAGGCGGTTCCGGCCGAAGCGAGACCAAAAAAGAGAGCACTGTTTTTCAATGAGACGCAACGCATTAACGTGTACTCTAGCGAAGGAGAGAGGAGGGAAAAATGAAAAGAGATTGCAAGACTCTGAAAATGAAGCTCTGCGCTGTACAGCTTGACGCGATGGACACACGTAGCAAGACTGATAAGCATCTCCAGAGAGTTTCCGTTTCGCTCACCATGTTACAAAACACCAGCGGGAAAAAGCCCCGGATCTACACCATGCCCTTCGTGCGTATCTACCCGCTGTACATTGCGAAGGTGGAGAGAAAAGGCCGCACGAAAAAAGAGGTGGATGAAGTCATTCGTTGGCTAACAGGCTATACGCAGAAAGGACTAGAGGGCCAGCTTGAAAAGGAGACGAATTTTGAAACCTTTTTTGAGCAAGCTCCAAAGCTCAATTCCGCGCGAAAGCTGATCACGGGCGTCATCTGCGGGGTGCGCATCGAAAACATCGAAGACCCACTCATGCGAGAAGTCCGCTACTTGGACAAGCTGATTGATGAGCTGGCCAAAGGCAAAGCGATGGAGAGGATTTTGCGAAAAAAATAATGAGAGGCAGTTATCAGTTGTGAGCTACATAAATCACGTCTGGTCAATTTGAAGCATGCCAAGCGTCGTCTACAATCTACAGTTGTGCGCTTTCCTCGTTTTCATTTTGGCACAGCCATTGCCCTCGGCCTCATGATGCTGTGCATGTCCTCTGTGCCCGTGTTTGCCGATGGACTTTTCGCGCCAACGTTATCAGCGAATGTTAACGGATCGACCGTATCGCTCTCGTGGAACGTACCTGCAGGAACGGCGACATTTATGCTTCGTCGTGACACGGCAGCAGCTCCTGCGAATACATCGGAAGGAACACTTGTCGTCTTGACGGCCGATAACACGACAATAACCTACGAGGATGCCGGACTCGCAAGCGGGACGTATTACTACAGCGTCTTTGCAAAAAATGGCGGCCTTACATCTCCTCCCGGCAGCGCGGGTCCGCTCACGGTCAGTGTTGCCAATTCTGGCGGTGGCGGTGGAGTAACTCCCCAGCTGCTTGAGCTTCGGCGGCAGAATAATTTGGATATATGGGGATATCCGTTGCCCGTTCCATCGTCCTCTTCCTCCTTGTCGAGTGCACCAATCTCCGATACAGATTCATCCGCTTCTGCCCCGGTTTCGTCTGCTTCTGCTTCGATCTCCTCCTCTTTCTCTGTCGCCTCATCACTTTCGAGTAGCTCCACAGTAAGTCCGTTTCAACAGCGCACATGCAATCGCGCTATGAAGTGGCTTAGCGGAAACACAGTTATTCTCGATACACTGAACACACGCTTGATGAAGAGGTATCGATTTATGTGCGGAAGATAGATGCACAAAAGGGTCGGATCGCTTGAGCTGGATTGAGTCGTTTTTGTGTTACAATATAAACCATGATCCTCCACCGCATCGATCACATCGGCATTAACGTAGAAGATCTTGCTGCCGCGAAGGAATTTTTTCTGGACCTGGGAATGGAAGTGATGGGCGAAATGGATATGGAGGGTGAGCTGGTTGAAAAAGTCATCGGCTTGCAAGATGTAAAAGACAGGATGGTGATGATGCGCATCCCGGGCGGCGAGGCGATGATCGAGCTGGTAAAATACTACAAGCCAGTCGATGAAAAAGGAGTGCAGCCGTCGTTTGCCAATACCCATGGCATGCGGCATATCTGCTTTGCCGTGGAGGATGTAGAAGGACTTGTGGCGAAACTCCAAAAGAAAGGCGGGCAGCTGATGGGCGAGATATGCAACTACGAAAACATCTATAAGTTATGCTATGTGCGTGGGCCGGAGGGGATTATTGTCGAGCTGGCAGAGAAGATCGGATAAGTGAGAAATCAGTTGAATCTGTTCGTTTCATCATTCTCGGCAAGTCGATCGTCTACTGCTCATTTTTAAAATGCGATAGAATCGTTTTATGCGTCATCGCTTGAGCATAATCATCGTAATGACGATTCTCATAAGCATGGGTGGTGGCGTTTTTCAACCGCTGCAAGCCGCACCGGTAATAGGAGGAAAATTGCTGGAAAGACGTTTGGCGCGACTACAAAAATATGCGCACGCTGCCGCGGTATCATCTGTCTCGTCTTCTTCGTCATCACTGGATTCGCTCGCCTGGGAAGCATTTCGCATGAGCAAGCGACGCAATGGTGGCGGCCATCAGCCGGTAGCAGTGGCAAGTTCTGTCTCCAGCAGTGTGCATGTACTGACAACGCCCTCCATCACCTTTACAGCCATTACCAAGAACTACGGCGATAGCGCATTCGTGTTGTCTCCCACCTCCAACAGCAACGGTACTTTTACGTTTCTCTCTAGCAACCCATCAGTTGCGACCGTCGCCGGAAACACGGTGACGATTATCGGCGCCGGAACAGCGACGATTACGGCAACGCAGGCAGCAGCAGGGGATTTTACGGGAGCGAGTGCTCTGTCCACGCTTACTGTAAACACCATCGCGCCAACTATCATTGCGCTCATCAGTATTTCCAAAAACGTATCAGATCTCCCGTTTTTCCTCTCTGACCCAGTGTCCAACAGCGCTGGTGCATTCACCTTTACCAGCACGAACCCGAGTGTCGCCACCGTTTTTGGCAGAGCAGTCACCATCGTTGGTGCCGGAACCACAACCATCATCTCCACCCAAGCGGCGAACGGGAATTACAAGAGTGGCTCGGGAACCACAACACTCACCGTCTCACCGGGGTTGGAGGAGAGTTAGGAAGAGTGAGATACTAGTCCAAATGCAATAATATTTAGTAAAATATTGACAAACGTAAATATTGGCATGATTATATATCACTTCTTTTGACCAGCAGGTTAAAGGAAGGAGGGTTTAATTTGCTCCATTTACTTTAACGCTCACGAAAGGAGGTGAATCCATGAGCAAAAAGAGCAAGCACGGAGACGGTAGTCACGGCAAGGGCACGAAGGGCATGAAACATGAGGAGTTCGCTCGCATGTTCCAGACCCCGGTGCCCGAGAAGAAGGAAGAGAAGCCGGCCGACGCGAACGCCAATGAATCCGCGTCCTGAGCCGTCGTGACGTCTCCACGGATCGTCATGGGGGAGAAATTCCCCCATGGCGACACAGCTGAACATATGATTATGCGTCCTGGCATTTGCGGCATCATTTCTCTCGACGGATCAGCAATAGATACCGGCAGCTTTTATAGGATGCAAGAAAAGCTGGCAGGTAATTCACCGAATAGAACTACTATCGGAGAATGGTATGCACTCGCCCAGGCAGGGTATGAATCTTCCGGGTATGAAGATAATTGCTTAGTGCATATTGGTGAATCCACAGTTTGTTTTGAGGGTAGAATCGATAATCGACTTGCCCTGGCGAAGGAGCTGGGGATTAATGCCAATAGCGCTACCTATTCAGGTATAATAAATGCTGCATTTAATACCTGGGGACCACATTTTTATAAGCGGATCCTTGGTGCATTTACTGCCTGCATCGTGCTTGCCGGTGAAAACCGCGCGCTGCTTGTTAATGATCACATGGGGTTAAGACCTGTGTATCTTTCTGAGGTTGGGAAAAATCAGTTGGCATTCGGCTCTGATATTTGTCAGCTTCTTGCGCAAAATAATGCTCTTCCACAACTGAATAGAGCCAAAGTCTTGGAAATGTTTTCCCCCTTGTATGTCGACGATGAAGGGTGGTCTGATCCAGGCTCAACTTTGCTCGAAAGATACGCCACCCTTCCTCACGGGACATCTGTCGAAATAAATCGAGATGGTAGGAGAATTTCAACACAGTATTGGCGACCACCAGACCAACTGCAGCGCAGCCGGAAAGATATCAGAGCATATGCAGAGGATTTTCGTGGAATTTATATTGAAGTGATGAGGGATTTTCTGGATTCCAGGTATCCAATCGGTGCGGATTTGTCAGGCGGAATTGATTCCGGCTGCAATGTTGCGGTTGCAGCAGATCTCATGAGTAAGGGAGAAATTGATGCTCACGACTTCCATACCTTCACTGCAGTTTTCGGCAAAGGTAGCTTAACTGAAAAAGTCAAAATAGATTCCGTATTAAATAGATGGCCGTTCATCGAGCAGCATTACATTCAAGGTGATGACCTCTGTAATTTCCTAGAATCTGGCCAGTATAAGGACCTTCGTGCCACCGCAAATTGCTCGAGAATGAATATTCCTGAATCATATGTTGCGATATGTCAGCTGGCCGCACGCTTAGGATGCAGATCAGTATTAACAGGAGAAGCTGCTGATTGGTATTTGGAAGGTACCGATGCTATTTGGGATTCCCTGATAAAGTCGGGCAATAGTAAAGAATTAATGAGATCCGCAAAGATTCTTCGGGCACGGTCCAACGCCAAAACTTTCGCGAAGTACATGTATATGTATGCGCTTCGTCCCTTGCTGCCGGGAAGGTTAGGTACAGAAGAATATCTACGAGAGTATTATGCCAGTACTCTTCATGCAGAGGTGCCCGATCTATTCACAGAATCATTTACAAAAGATTTGCAAGAATTGATGCGGCAGCAAATAGCAATGCTGAGAAAGAAAAAGAGGCTATCCACATGGAATCAGCAATTGGAGCATGACCTCATGTTTCCGCCAAATCATGGATGGCAAGGGATCGCGGTTGATACTGAGCTGAAACTACCGTATCTAGATAAAAGACTATTGGAATTCGGTCTCACTGTGCCACCGGAGTTCAAGTTTAGGCTTGATGACGACCGAGTATCACACTACGGTTCGCGAAAATGCTTACAACGCTACGGCCTTGAAGATATTGTGCCACACGAAATCATCCAGTCTCAGCATAAAGAAGTATATAGCACACCTGTTGATAATCGTTTGAGTGAATCGCTACCTGTTGTTTTTGCTGATCCGTATAAGGCACTAGTTACAGAAATGGACATCACTGATCCCAAAAAACTAAGGAAAGCAATTCTCTACGCCTTAAGTGATGAATGTGCCGACCCAGCAGATCCGGTAACTGCATGGCTTGATACATTGCTATCTCTCGAATTATGGCTTCGGGCAACTAAGAATGATTTTGGGCTAGCATAAATTCGCTGCCTTCCGGCATGTCCGCCAAGGCGGAATCAAATGCTTGCTGGATACTCTTGTTCTGTGCAATCAGCCAGAAGAACTTTACTGTAAACATCATCGCATCATTACCTTCAGGGTAATCCATGGGAGCGATGTATTGCCTACATTTCCCTTTGAGAAATTCGTCCTTTGCCTCACCTGTATCGCATCCGACGCTAAGCACGGTCTTTCCCGGAAGATTCACATGTAGCTCACTGAACAGAATGTTTTCATTGGTAGGCATAAAAAATTTACCCTTCTCTCCGTGTGAGGAGATAACAATAAGGTTATCTGTTTCCTTTTTACCCTGCAGGAGGTCTAAAAACTCTTTTTTGGTTCCTATCCACCGGACAGAAACGGTAAAGCCGAGATATTCCAGCACCGATCTGAAAGCGAAGGTTTCCATCGTCGAAGATTCATCTGCACAGATAATCGTAACGTTTTTGGAAAGCTGGTCACTCATGGCAGAGGAAGGTAATGGACTAAGAAAAATAGTGTGTTTGAATATACATTACTGTGAATGTATTGTATGCCTCTATGCACTCACAGCTTCAAACGGTTGAAAGTATACTCTCGATAGCTTTCCCTGCAATTCAGGTCCCCGAGTTACTGCAGGGTCAAAAGGGCAGGGTTATGAAGCCCTCGTACCTAGATGAATTACTTCCTTATGGCTTCGGGTTTGAATTTGAGAATGAATTACCTAGAGAGTTATTCGACCAATTCAATAATGGAATAGGACAAGTGCGTGCAGCTTTATTCGCACTCTGCAACAGATACGGTCTCTTGGCAGGGACTCTTTCTGCCCCAATACGCATGGGAATGGTTTTTAATAGAGCGCAGGACGAAACAATCTGGCATGTTGATAGAAGTGAGCGGGAAATCGAATATTACACGTTTATTTCTCCGGCAGACTCCACCGTCGCGCAAACTCGGGTGTCACCCGTCCTCCATTTTCTGTCTGTTGCCGAGTCGGAGTTGGCAGATCGTTCTTCTTTAGAAACCATACAAACCATACGGGAGAATAAGAAAACGATAGGAAAGATCACTGACCAAATAACCACAATTGCTGATGCAATAAATGCTGTACTTAATACAAATACATTCGTACAGCCGAGGTTTTCTACCAGGATTGAAGAGGAAAGTGTCTTAGCCGGAGGAAAAAACGGCTGGCTATTGTTCAGCGATCCGCTCGTCATCCATAATGGCAACAGACCAACAGGCGATGATAAGCACATTATGACATTCGATCTTGCGCGAAGAGAGGGAGAAAATGGCTTTTATTCAGTATATGACAATGCAGAAGAAGGTAATTAGGCTTCTGAGGAATTTGCAGATAACCATATCCATTCCACCCAAGCGGCGAACGGGAATTACAAGAGCGGCTCGGGAGCCACAACACTCACCGTCTCACCGGGGTTGGAGGAGGCGTAGCTGAAAAAGTCATGCTCATCAGTTTTTGCATGTTGTTACGCTGCTTGATGTTTGTTTTCCCAGTGATGATGTACATCAGAATCTGATGCGATAGTTTCCATCTGATCAATCTCAACTCCCTTGAGTGCCAATGTCCGTTTGATCTTCTGCGCAAAACGATCCTGCACTTCTTCGGGAATAGTGCCGTAATGCGATCTTGCTTCCATATTCATGTTCCAGGTGTCTCCGTTTTTGCTGAGTGATAAAATTCCTCCGCCGACAATATTGGGGTCGCGCGAGTTATGATTGAGGTCTTCGGCGACGTTGGCATGGCTGGGGCTGGGGGCAGATAGCAAAAGATACATATCTCCGCGAGCCTTGGGGCTATGCATAATAATATAAGGCACGCGCATACTTGTCTGTCCTTCTGAGGGAATGGGCAGACTATGAATTTTTGCTCTCAATGCGTGCTTTTTTGTGTCCATATGTACATTCATATTATACAGCAATTTGAAATTTTAGTCAAAACATGTAAGATACCGGAACTAGCACCTCTATGCGCTACCTTGCAGTTGTTCGGCATGGCGATTACAAGCCAAGCGGAGATATAACGTCTTCCGCCGTAGAAAAGGCGATAGCTCTTGGCAAAGAACTTGAAGTCTATAAAGACGGCAACGGTCTTGTGCTGTCGTCGCCCGTTCTGCGGGCTGTGCAAACAGCACGCGTATTGGCAGAAGAGCTGAAACTGCCTTTCCAGCAGAATGATCTTCTCGCATCGCAGTACGGATACAAGAGGTTTGATATAGCTCCGCTGCTGGCGACTATAAACGAGATGGCAGGTTCTGTTGGTTTGCTGATTGTCGTCACACATGAAGAAATCGCCACTCTCTTACCTGCTGTGTACGGAGAAACGATGCTTAATAAAAAAATCCCGCAGCAGCGGGTGGCAAAAGGTAATGCGGTTGTGATTGATTGCGAGGAAAGGACCTATACAACTATCAATCAGGCATAAATAGAGGGATTAATAAAAAGATGAGCAGCGAACGGGAATTACAAGAGTGGCTCTGGCACAACAACACTCACCGTCTCACCGGGGTTGGAGGAGGCTTGAGGAGAAAGGTGTACATTTGTACACCATAACATTTAGTAAAATCTTGCATCAATATTTCCTAGCGGTTTTGATTATTTCAAATACAATCGAGATATAAATATGTTCAAATTTATAGATTTATTTGCAGGCATCGGAGGAATCCGGATGGCGTTTGAAAAACAGGGCGGTAAATGTGTATTTTCTTCAGAATGGAATAAATATGCTTGCGAAACATATAAAACTAATTTCAATGAAATGCCTCATGGCGATATTACAAAAATTGCTGTCGAAGATATTCCTGCATTTGATATTTTGTGTGCAGGATTTCCATGTCAGCCTTTTTCCATTGCAGGAGTCTCCAAAAAGATAAGCTTGGGGCGAAAACATGGTTTTGATGATGAATCACAGGGTAATCTCTTTTTCGAAATAGCACGTATAATCAAACATCATGAGCCGAAAGTAGTTTTTCTTGAGAATGTGAAGAATCTTCTGTCGCATGATAAAGGTAACACTTTCAGGGTAATACGAGCGACTCTTGAAGAACTTGGTTATTTTGTTGATGTGAAGATTTTTGATGCCGCTCATTTTGTTCCGCAGCACAGAGAACGGACAATTATAGTAGCCTGTAGGACACATAAAATACTGCTTCCTGAGAGTCTGCCGCACAAAAATATGAAACTAAAGGATATTCTCGAGAAGAGAGTCGATCCGAAATACACATTGTCAGACAAATTATGGCAGTATTTGCAGGTTTATGCCAAAAAGCATAAGGAGAAGGGAAACGGATTTGGTTATGGTCTTGGGAATCCGGAGGGTGTTACGCGAACGCTTTCTGCCAGATATTACAAAGACGGCAGCGAGATACTGATAGCACAGGATGATACCCTGCCACGTCGCCTCACTCCGCGGGAATGTGCACGATTACAGGGTTATCCTGATTCGTTCATTATCCCGGTATCAGATACACAGGCATACAAACAATTTGGTAATTCAGTGTGCGTGCCCTTGATGTCCTATCTCGCAGGACATGTTATAAGGCAGTCAGCTTTTATTCCTGCAATCGGCAAAGCTATACCCGCAAAAAAAGCCTCTTTGAAACTGGCTTTGGTTCCGGCGTGATATTATCAGCTTGTCCTGTATTATGTACATATGCATCAAGACGGTTTGTCACAGTACTTCGAAGGAATAACAGCAAAAAGAATGAGTGCTGTTGAAGTCAGTCCGGACAGATCGCATCAGCACGAATTTAACGGAGTGGAAGGTTTGGTAAAGCTCTTTGGTAAGCGGGAAAACGGAGACAAGATAAGATACAAAACAACATTTCTTTATCTTGATGACTCTGAGGAATACGAAAGGCATACTGATGCGCTGACTTGGTATGAATCGCGAAAACCGCCGCGAACTGAGCATCGTCTGTATTACACCCAGTCTAATGTTACCGAAAAATTTCACGAGGGTGATCTGGTTATTTTCGGCAAAAGAACTGACGGAACGGTGATGCTCATAGCTGCAAAGCAGGGAAGCGGCGCAGAGCAGGAGTTGTTATGGCTTTTTTCTCTTTCTCCTCAGAATCTGCAGAGAGTCGAGTATCAGGATTTAAGCACCGAAAAAGCAAGATTGGATTTTACCTCCAGACTCATTCTGGAGGAGCTGGGCATAGAGGCAATCCGGCCAGACAATAATCTTCTTGGTGAAATGCTCCACGATTTCAACGGTAATCTTCCACCGACAAAGGTTTTTTCCGATTATGCCCGCCTGCATTCGGGTGTAGGATCATCAATGGATTCGCCTGACTTAGCCTTGATAAGCTGGATCAGCAAGGAAGAAGAGCTTTTCAGGGCTTTCGAAAAATATCTGGTCACCATACGTCTGCAGGAAGGTTTCGGAAAAAATAATGATGATGTGGATGCATTTATCCAGTTTTCATTAAGTGTTCATAATCGAAGAAAGGCAAGGATGGGTAAGTCATTTGAATTACATCTGGCTTACGTTTTCATCGAACATAAGCTCTCGTTTTCGCATGGAAAAGCTACAGAAAGAAAAAGAACACCCGACTTCATTTTTCCTGGTATCGAGCAATACCGGGATGCTGGTTTTCCTTCGGAAAGGCTGACGATGCTCGGTGCAAAATCAACGTGCAAGGAACGATGGGCGCAGGTTTTAAATGAGGCTGACAGGATAAAGCGCAAGCATCTTGTGACTCTGGAACGCGGTATTACCGAAGATCAGACGGCGGAGATGGAGTCGAGCATGCTTCAGCTGGTTGTACCGACGGAAATCCAAAAAACGTATACAGAAAAACAGCAGACTTGGCTTATGAATCTTGAAGATTTCATCGATTCGGTAAAAAGCAAACAGTAATCAGCGCTCTTTCAATATTGATATAATCTTCGCGGTATATTTATCAGGATATCTTTTAAGTTGATGTTCTCTGATTCTGATGACATGTATTTTATTCCGTCTCAGACGGCGCGTGTTTTTCCTGTCCCTCGCACGATTAGCAGTGATTTTGTTTTTCCAGAAAGATCTGTTTGTCACCGGATTGAGTTTGCAGTATGGACAACCATGCCAGAAGCACCCATCCACAAAAACAGCAATTCTCTTCTTCGGAAAATATATATCAGGCTTTCCCGGCAATGCTGCATGTAATCTGTAGCCTCTTGCTCCCGCCAGATAAATCATTTTTCTCAAAGCTGTTTCAGGCTTCGTATTTTTTGCCCGAATCATAGACATGCAGTAGCTGCGTTGTTTTTTAGTTAATACATCCATATTCCAATTTAATCATAAACAGATCCCTCCTAACACCACATCCAACCCCCCCGTCCCATTCATTCGCATTCTCCACTCCCACAACAGCCGGTAAGCCATACTCGCGGGTGACAACGGCACCGTGGGTCACAGCCAAGACGGTTCTATAATTTCTGCACCGCATCCGTCACCGACAAAATTCCCTGGATGTCATACTTTTTCCAATGATCGGAGCTGAGCATTTCGACGGGGGTAATGAGTCCTGTTGCCGAGAAGCGATCGCCATCCGTAAGCGGAGGCATTCCTTGCGAGAGTGTGCCGAAATCCAGTGCGTAGTACTCACCCGTATCGGTCTTCATGCCAAGCGCACATTCCAGCGTCTGCGGACCGTCGGTATCTGCATGCGGCAGGCAGACCTGCGTGCCCGTGAGCGTGCCGCGATACGAGGTGACAGCTTTTCCGTCGCCCTGTTTTTCTTTGTAGATGTAGGCATTGAACGCGAAGAATCCAGCGACGAGGAGAACGATAAGTGCGACGATGATGAGAAGAGGCTTTTTCATATGTCTAGTATACGGATAGGGCGGGAAAAGGTTACGCGAATAAGTCGACAAGAGACAAAAAAGACAAATACCGATACTGAGCCTGTTTGCCCTGTCGCAGTCGTACACAGGACAACTGTGCAAAAGCTTCATCGCATGACTATTTGAAATGCATAGCAATTTGTTTGCAGGAAAGATTTCTGTAGCATGCAATAATGCGTTTTTCATGTGTTCGTATCGGCATGAGTGTGTTGGTTGTCGCGGGTTTGCTCTTCTGCGGTGCGCAAATGGTGTGGGCTTCTTTTACCTATAGTTCCACTTTCATCAGCGGACTCAATACCCCGCAGGGAATATGGATGGGGTCGACCGGCGATATCTACATCGCGCAAGCCGGTACAACCGCCAACAGCAAAATTCTCCATTATAGTGCAACAGGAGCGCTCATCACTTCCTGGACGCTGAATGGAGCGCGGCCGCGAACAGTGGTGGTAAACCCCGATAACGGGTATGTGTACACGGTCGGGTCGGGGAACCTTCTGGAATTTGCCGATTTCGACCATAGCGCGGTCTATACTACCCGTTTAACAGGTCTTGGGACGTATAGCACGTTCAATCCTACACAAGGAATGGCGTTCAACGCCGATCGTACCCAACTCTATGTCACCACCTCGAGTGCTGTGAAAATCTACAGCACAAGCGACTGGTCACTGGTGCAATCACTCACTCTTCCATTCGGCAGCAAAATCACCGGTCCCGGCGCCCTTGCACTCGATAGCCATGGCAATATTTTTGTCGTCGACTATCGTTCCACTATCGTCGCTCCGGTCGGAAACGCCCGCGTTGTGAAATACGACGCAACAAGCCAAGGATGGTCAAACTATCTTTCCAGTTACGTCGATACGCTCAATGCCAATACTTCCGATACGCCGTCGGGCGTTTTCGTGGACAATGCAGATAATCTCTATGTCCTTGTGCGCGGGACAAGGGCTGGCGGCGATGGCGCCATCTACAAATACAATGCATCGGGCTCCCTTCTTTCCTCCACCAGAACAATCAATAGCGGCATTCTCAATAGTCCGCTTGTCGGTCTGTGGGTGGATGCGAATCGTTATGTGTATGCAGCGAGCACAAGCGGCGGCCAGATCAAGAAATACATTCAGACCGCCGATCCTCCGACCAATGTCTCGGCTGTCGATAGCGCTTTCTCCATCAGTCTATCCTGGACGAACTCGACGCTTCCTGACTTCGATTCTGTCACCATCCGCCGCAGTACGGTCGGCTACCCGGCGACCGTCACCGACGGCACCGCCGTCGACTTCGACTCGTGCGACTTCGCCGACATCCTGCCGGAGATCCATGACGGCTTTTTCGAGTACACGTTGGGCGACTTCCGCACGGCGGTCGCCGACCTCCGGCTCGACAATCGCCACGAAATCGACGAGCGCGTTCTGTGCGACCTCCGCGTCACCAAGGTCAACGAGGTCGACGTCGCAACGCTGAGAAAATACTTGAACGGAGACGGGTCAGCGACCCAACCTATGCTCGCATCACTCATTCCCCAAGACAAAGAATGACGACTTCTTCCTGCACATCCTCGATTCGCGAAGCGGCCCACGACTTGATCGACCTGGGTTACGGAGTGCTCGCGCTCCGTCCTGGAACGAAGATCCCAGCCGTTGCATGGCGTGATTGGCGTGGTCGTCGCGTGTCTCACGACCAGTTCGACCGATGGCTGAGTCGCGAACCCAATTGCAATCTGGCGATCGTCTGCGGCGCGTCCGGCATCGTAGTCCTCGATGCGGATTCGAGCGAGGCCGAGGAAAGGATCAAAGGCTACGCCACGCCGATGACTGCACGCACGCCGCGCGGCGGTTCGCATGCGTACTTTCGAGCGCCCGACACGGTTCCCTTACATCCACGAACGCGAATCGAAGGACTCGCCCTCGATCTCCGCGCCGGAGCCTCCTACGTCGTGGTCGCTCCCAGTTGGAGCCGGGCGCGCGAGTCGACGTGGAGTTGGAACGAAGAAATCCTCGCGCCCGACCAACTCCCGTCGTTCGATCCCGACTGGTTACCGCTCGATCACGTCTGTAAGTCTCCGTTCGATATCACAATCCCTGAGCATCGACGCATCCGTCGCGCATCGGCCTATCTGGCGACAATCGAAGGAGCCATTTCCGGTTGTCGCGGCCACGACAAGACGCTGTACGCGGCCTCGGCCTTGATCCAACAATTCGGACTGAGCGTGCCCGAGGCGTGGCCGCTCTTCCTCGAATACAACGCGCGTTGTCTCCCGCCCTGGACCGAGCGGGAGTTGTTTCGCAAGCTCAAGGAAGCCGAGCGACTGAATCCCCATCAGGAGCACTTTGAGACATGATCACAATCAAGATGTACGGCGAAGGCACCTGCCTCTGGTGCCGCAAGGAGAATCGAGAGGGGGTCGACCTCGTGAGCGCCGACCGCACGTTTACCGGATTCCTCTGCTTCCCCGACCTGAAGCGATTGCTTCGCTTGAAGTCGACAGCCGACCAGGTTCTCCTTGGTGAGACAGTGAAACCGTGAATCAATTCTCATCGACTGGACGAACCCTTTAGGGAGAGGAGCCATGTCTCAGTATGAAATCGCGACCATCCTGGAGACGCTGGAACGCATCGAAGGGCTGATTCGCGACCAGAAAACCATCAAGGATTGGTACGGCACGGACGAGGTGGCTCGCATTCTCGGCAAGTCAGAGTTTACGTGCCGTGAGTGGTGCCGACATGGACGGGTAAAAGCGGAGAAGAGGGGTAGTGGCCGAGGGAAATATCAGAGCTGGGTCGTTTCCCACGCCGAACTGCTCCGCATTCAGAAGGAGGGCTTGCTGCCGGAGGTCAGCCGAACACGCCCTTGATCGCCGCACGCTGGACAGACGGGTACAGATGCGCATATCGTCGGCTGATCTCGGTCGTCATGTGCCCGCACCATTCCTGAAGTAGCCTCTGATCGACACCCTGTGAGGCGCATGCCGAGATAAAGGAGTGTCTCAGCGTGTGCCATCCTCTGACGACCGCCCACTCCCCCGTCAGGACCCGACGCAGGTGATCGGACGCTTCGTTCGGCGTCAACGGCTCGAATCCACGACGTTCGCGATTCGTCACGTCTGCCATTCTTCCGGCGATCGTCGTCGGTCGATGCTTCGTGTTCTTGTGTCCCGTGGTCCGGCTCCGCTTCCTGCTTCTGGCAACCTCTTCGGCATGGCAGAAGAGGTAAGGGCCGCCGGGATGTTGGTCGACCCACGTCCGGAGGATTTCGCTTAGCCCTGTGGAGAGCGGGACTCGTCGGGTCGTCCGTTTGCCTTTTTGGCGCTTCTTCTCTCGAACGAGCAACGTTCCGGCGTCGAAATCCACGTCGAATTTCCGCATCCGAATCAACTCGCTTCGCCGCATTCCAGTATGCGCCGCCGTAGCAACCATCGGGTGAATCCAGGGGTGCGCGGCGTTCCTCTGAATGTGCGTTAGGAGCGATTCGATCTCCGGCAACGTTAGGTACGGGGTCTCCCAGAGCTGAGCCGCCTGCTCCTCGTTGAACCCCTCGAGCTGTCGTTCGATCTCCGTCCGAGTCTGGAAGGGGGGCTCGTTCTCACTTGAGATACATCAGCCCGCTTGGGAATGCACGGGAGAGAAATCCCATACGCACCGCCCAATGAAACGCCGTCCGCAATGTGCGGATC
Organism: uncultured Candidatus Peregrinibacteria bacterium; assembly: GCA_937863435.1. GTDB lineage: Bacteria > Patescibacteriota > Gracilibacteria > Peribacterales > Peribacteraceae > JAGOTD01. The sequence continues at coordinate 8,240 of CALMES010000150.1, read as the reverse complement.
TCCTTCTCTTCAGTGGTCGGAGTCACCGATCTGACCCGACGGTTCACATGTTTCTGAAGAGCGACCAAATCAAGCGTCGACAGATCGAACATTTCGCCCAGCGTCGAGGCCAGGTTCTTGAAGTGAACCCGTGCGATGTAGCGAGTGTTGGCTTCGAGAGAGGATTCGTGGGCCGAGAGCTAGGCATCCCTCAATCCTACCGATCGAGGTCTTCTGCACTTCCACGGCGTTCTTCTGCACCAACGGCGGCTTGCCATCGTGACGCATGAAGTCGACGATGGCGGGAAGCGTAATCAGTTTCTGTACGAGCCGCATGAGCAGGTCGTCGAACTGCCCGGCCTTCGTCTCGGCCTCAGCCTTTGAGACCGATCCCAGCGAGAACCTGCGGCGTTTGCCGGCGTAAACGAACCGGCAGTACCAGCCGTAATCCTTCTCCTGAAGCGAGGCCATGTCACCTCCCAAGGGGCGACGCCACCGCAATGCCAATCCAACAATTGCAGAAGGGATGCAGAACTCGTCGTTCTGCATCCCCTCCAGGTTGTCGTAAAAAGTGCCGGAGACAGGACTTGAACCTGCACTGGCATGGTTAGCCCACTAGCCCCTCAGGCTATCGCTTCACGATAGAATTTATACTTGGAATACATTGGATCTGGCCTCAAGTCATCTGTTTTTCCAAAGATCTGCAGTGCCGTACCGCGATTGAAGCGTTTCATCGCGGGGGATGGGTTGCCAGTGTCATGCCCATCTTGTCCCTATAGAAGAGTCTCCTCTCCCCCCTTAGGTAAACAATTGAGGATTGGGTGGAAACGGATCTTAGAGTCAATGGAGGTACAATCGAGACAAGGATCAAAGATGCATGCATGCCCAGAAGCGGTTAACAATCTATAACGAATCCAGAGTACCTACTCGGGATTCGCTTCATCCGCTCACTTGGGAAACTGCCATGCGTCGAAGAGAGGACCCGAACCTCTGACCTGCCACCGCTGCGACGGCTCTGGAGGGTCGTGGATGTAACCGATCGGGCGGACGGCAACAGACTTCGCCGAGTTCGTCGCCTAGCTGGTCGAGGAGGTCCACGAGGCGGCAAAGAAGGTATGGACAACCTAAATACCCACAAGCTCGCCTCGCTGTATGAGGCAATCTCGCCCGAGCAGGCGAGGGCGATCGCCGAGCGGTTGGAGATCCACCGCACGCAGAAGCACAGGTAGTGGCTGAAGAAGGCCGAGAAAAGCTGAGTGTGCTGGTGGGCTGTGCCTCGACCGCCGGATCGGCTCGCGGGCGGATCTGGAGCGGGAGGTCACGTCTTGGGAGAATGATCGCAACGAGCAGGCGATCGGCGTGAATTCGCGATTCACAACCGGCGACGCCCGGGTCAAACTCCTTCGTCTGTATCCGGCAACTCAACCCGGGGTGACCCACTAGGTCATGGCCCAGAACGAGACAGCGAACTTGCGGAGAAAAAGGCGAGTGGACGTCCTCGGTGCGGCCGGAGAGGTGGGGCGTTAGGAACGAAGGCTGTACCTAGTAGGACTCGTCGTTGCGGAGGTCGATCTGGCGCAGCTTCCATCCCGTCTTGCTGGAGGTGTAGGCGTCCTTCACGCGGTAGCCTCGGTGGATCTCCGGTGGAAAGAGTTCAGGACTCGCGGTGATCAGCCGGTTGCGGAACTCCCTGAGCCGGGGCGGGTCAACCACGATTCGCTCATATTTCCGAAGTGTGCATGAGTTGCAGATCGTCTTGGGCTCCCGAGGGGGCCCGGTCGTGTGGTCGGCCGCCGGTAATCTGCCCTCCCTACCGAGGCTGCGAATAGGAGACGGTCAATTGCCCTCGGCATAGCCGACCCTGGCTTGGAGGTCTGGCACCCTCCCCAACATCCGTGGCAAGCGGGAATTCGTACACTGGACAAAGTACACTGGAATCCTCGCGGCTTCTCGCGTAGCATCGGCGAAGTGGGGAGCGGGTCGTTTCTCAAAATATAAATAAGTGATCTGCAATGTCGGACAAAACCATCAAATTCGATCAAAAAACGGCTATTGTCCTTGACTCCCGACTGAGTGCGACGAACGCAATGATCGTAGTGGCACACCTGATGCTACCACTGGGCCATATCGCCGGAGGAATCTTCGGAAAAACGCTGACGGATCTATCTGGGAACGATTACCCCCCGTTATCGCGTTACCCAGTCTCTGTGCTCCAAGCGGAATCCGGTACTCTCAAAACGCTCGAGCGATCCATCAGGCAAGCGGGAGTGACTTGCGTCCGATTTCCCCGACAGGCATTGGACATCTGGACAGACGCAGAACTCGTCGAGGATATTCGGCAACGTACCGAGGCCGAGATTATTTTTTTGGGAGTCGCACTTCACTCGGAGCGAAATCGCGTCGACCGACTCATCGGTGGTCTTCGACTCTTTAAGGCTGTAAATTTCTGAGGTCGGGACGCGACATGGCACCCGGCCGTCCGATGCGTTCCGGCCACCGTAGTCCGCGTCTGAGGTAGACACTGGAAGATTCTGTCCAAGCGACCATAGTTCCTGATACGATATAGGGGAAATGCATGAGAAAAGATCACTCCTTCGGGGACCAGCGGATGGAGACCGCAGCTGACGTCGACGTTCCAAATTACGTCGAAGGAGATTGGTGCGAAGTCCTCCGATGCAACGGTCGGAAGCCGACTGAGGGTGATTTCCTCGCGCTTGCCGAGCAGGGGCAATACTCCGTACCCCAGCTGATCCGACTCCTTGAGAGTACTGACCATAAGGTGGTTGGGTCTGCCGCCGAAACGTTAGGAAAGATCGGTCCTCAGGCCAAGTCGGCGGAACCCCACCTGATCAAACTGATCGAGCACGAGCAAGCGAACATACGGTGGGGGGCGACCTATGCACTCGGTCGCATCGTGCCCGATCCGGCCGCCGTCTCCCTGCTTGTGAACCGTCTCCAAGACAAAGCGGAGAAGCACTGCATTCGCTGCGATGCCGCTGGGGCGATCGGTGCGGTTGGAGCCGGGGCGGAGCACGCCGTGCCCGATTTGATCAGTTGCTTGAGCGATGAGATGAGGGCATCTCCTCTCCGTCATGAACTTGTCAGAGAAATCACGCACGCCCTGGGTAAGATCGGTCCGAAAGCCACCGCCGCCTGCGAGTCTCTATCCGTACTACTGGAGCACTCCAATCCGAAGGTTCAGAAGGCCGCAATTGTGGCTTTAGGCAGCATTGGCTCAGCGAATCCAGCAGCGATCCTGACAATGGCGAAGCTGCTCTACGACCCCTCGCAACACATTCGATATGCGAGTGCTATGGCCTTGCGACAACTCGGCTCGGAAGCCAGGACGGTCGCCGGGGAACTTGTCCTAGCACTGTCTCGCGAAGACAGCGCCCGCGTGCTCGAGGAAATTGCCCGTGCCATCAGCCATCTGGGCCCGGAAGCAAAAGCAGCCGTTCCGAGACTGATCGAACTCGTCAGGAACGAGGATGGGAAGATCCGCCGCTACGCAATCCGCTCCCTTGGCAGGATCGGAGCGCATGCGGACCTCGCCGTTCCCACGTTGGAATTGCAGCTCAGCCGGGAGAATAGACGGGAGGTTCGCCGCGAACTGATGGAGGCCCTGATCGGGATTAGGAACACTTCGGGAATTAAATCAATTGTACAAGTCTTCAAAAGCCGATTTGATTCGCTGGACTCGACGGAGGCCGCTCAATTCGACGAAGATTTTGGTCTGTATTTCTGCACAGACATCCTTCAGGATGTGGATCCTCACGTGCTTCGCAGCCACTTCTGCAGGCTCTCGAACCTTAGTTCGTACCTGCTTTTCTATAAACTTCCCCAGATCAAGTCTCATGTGGGACTTCTCTCCCAACTCAACGATAGCAACCTTTGCAGAATCGGGCTCGAGCAGGTACAGGACCCCGACCGCGGCGCGTGGGAACTTGTGGTTGCCTCCGTGGACATGCGAGGGGCCCTTAGTCGAATCTCCGGTTGCCTAGCTTCGCTTGGTTTCTCGATCGACCATTCAGAAACATTTACTCATGAAAACAGATTTAATAACAAAAACTGTTCGCCTGTAAGCAGTATCATCAGCTTCGGAATCTACAATACCGGACTGACTGGGTCCGCAGAGGACTTGGCAGATAAGCTGAACGAAGAGTTGAGCCGGCGTCTCTATCTGCTGCGTCAGGAATCTAGGATAGTCCCGCTGTTTACTCGCATTGACGAAAATCATACAAATGATAATATTAATCAAGATATGGAGTCTGACAGTGAAAACATCATCAATCGAAAGCCTGATGGTGAGCCCACGCCACACCAGACGTCAACGGAATGCGATGCCGGAAATATCGTCGCCGATCTGAGCCAACTCGACGAGGAGCTTGAGCGGTCTCGGAACACCATGGCGCGCCGCATCGAGGAGACGCTCCTGCGTTATAGCGGCAGGTCCTTCGGATCTTTCGAGGCCAACCGCGACGTCGCTAGCCGAATCCAGTCCCTCCTTCAGAAATATGGTCTGCGGCTCATGTGTCCTGTGACTAAGATGCCAGCGAACCTTCGATTCCGGCCAGCCGGCCGGGCTAAACATGGGTCATTTCAACTCGATGTATTCGATGAAACGGGACGTCGGACCAACCATGTCGGACCAACCACTTTGCCGTTGATAGCCGTCGTCCCGGCACCGCCGCGACGTAAGAAACTTGGTGATTGAAAGCGAGCCCGCCTCGCGAACCTCTTTCTTTCGCGATCTGATAGAAACGATTTGAGTCTACCGAACTTGGTCGCGGTGAGGAAATACTTCTCGATTATCTCTAGACCCTTGATGTAATTGAGTTTACGAATTTTAAATAATAGCGTTGCAGTTCCGATCGGGTTACGGTAGCCTCAATTTGTGTCTGTCAGAGTTGTTGGGATTATGCGATTCGGGTGAGGGGGAGCAGGCACCGCAACAAATAACCGCTCGCTGCTGCGAGCCGAACTTCAGGGAGAGGCACCATGAAGGCGAACCACAACGGCACTAAGGACGTGTACTCCGATCTCTCGAAGGTGTACTCCGGGTACGCCGACGGCGAGATCGACACTTCAGGGAGAGGCACCATGAAGGCGAACCGCAAGAGTACCAAGGACGTGTACTCCGATCTCTCGAAGGTGTACACCGGGTACGCCGACGGCGAGATCGACCGTGACCTCTTCGACTTCGCGACGCGGCTGTATGCCTTCGAGGACGCCCGACTCTTTGAATACCTGGTGGCACGCATCGATGCCTTTATTCGTGCCAAGGAACTCGATCGAATCCGAGTCCTGGACATCGGTTGCGGACCAGGGACTTGGCTCCTTCGTCTGCACTCCCACTATCGCAGCCAGCAATGCAAGGTCAGCGGTGTCGGCATGGATTACGCGCCGGGCATGATCGAAGACGCACTGGCTCACAAGAAGACGTATTGCAAGAAGAATAAGATGAAGGATATCGAGATCGACTTCGTGATCGGCGACATTTGCGAGCCGCTAAACCAGTACGACGACAGCGAGTTCGATATTACGCTCTGCCTGAACACTGTCCTCAATCACCTGCCCGTGGCCAAGATGACGGACGCCATCCGCGAGATCATGCGGGTTACGCGAGGCTTCAACCTGACGACCGTCAAGCCGGTCGGCGGACTGCGGACTGCCTACGTCTGCCCAGTGGATGACGTTCGAGAACTTCGGCAAGTCGAGGACACACTCTCGTTCCTCGATCGCGACGGACATGAATGCGTCATTAATTCGCATCTCTTTGTTTATTATGAGATCTGCTCCTTGTTCCAGAGCGTGGCAAGGATTCGGGATTGCTGGGGCCTGGGCGTCTGCTATTCCCGATTCATGGCCAATCGGGCTTCCGATCAAGGACTCCCTAGAGAAGATCTCGTCCAGGCGGAGATCGAGGCGATCGAGGAGAAACTGTCCCGCAAGCCGCACATGATCGACCTAGCCAATCACATTTTGATCCTGGCCACCCAGAAGTAGCGGTGAGAAACTCGCGATCGGATTTTGACGGCCGGGAGGATCGCGGAGAGATCGGGCCGAGCGAGCAATGCTTGGGGCTCGACGACATTGTTGGCGAGGATGCCGTCCCAGCGTCCGCCGATTTCGTACCAGTCCCAATGGCCTTGAGGATTGAACGTGGAAACGGAATATAAGCCTCGATTATCAACGCCGCCGGGTTGGCCGCGCCAGTGTGGCATGAGCCTGGCAAGCTTGGCAAACTCGTTCGGCTTCGAGTTGTGGCGTGCGGCCATCGCTTCTCTCTCCTTGGAAGACAGATAAACCTTGTAGGGTGTGACCGTCTTTCCCTCATCGAAGTGTGCGAGGGCTCGGGCGACTTCGATTTCGAGACCCGGCGACCGTCACCGACGGCACCGCCGTCGACAGCGGGATTACCGGCACCACCTACACCGATACAGGCCTTTCGCCCGGCAGGTATTACTACTCGCTGTTTACGAAAGACTTGAGCGGAAACTACAGCGATGCCGCAACCGTCACCGTGCTTGTGCGTGGTGCCTGTGTCCTGAAAGCCTACTGGCAGATGGATGCGACGCCCGACACACCGATCGATGCAACGGGCAATGGATACACAGGTGCCGTGGCCGGTACGGGAAGCACCCCCGCGCTGTCGACCGATGTGCCCGTAACAGGTGTGACCAATCCGTACAGCTTTTCATTCGACGGCAACGACTACATTTCCGTCAGTCGCCCCATACAAGATGACTACACCATCTGTGCCTGGATCAAGACGACCGCCTTTGGTAACGGAAGCGGCGATCAGCATTGGTTCAGTATGTCGATCGCACAGGCGGAAGTGGGCGGATCCGTCGCCAATGACTTTGGTTTTGGCGTGGATATCAACGGTGATCTTGTTTCTGGCAATGGCAACGGCACAACAGACTATGCTGTTCGCGGAGCGACGGCGGTAAACACCGGTAACTGGACGCATGTATGCACGACGCGCACCAAATCAACCGGTGCCATCAAGCTCTACGTCAACGGCTCACTCGACGGTTCGGGTTTCGGCGGCACGACGAGCTTAACGAGCCAGGCAACCATGATGATCGGATACGGCCAGGATGATGCGCGTTACTGGAACGGCAATATGGACGGTCTGCGTGTCTACGATTACGCTCTGACAGACGATGAGATAAGCGGTCTCGCGAATGGCGTGAATGCTTGCTACAGCGAATCGGTGCTGCCAAGTTCCAGTTCGTCGTCCAGTTCGAGTGTTGCCATAGAGCCACCGCGCGGCGGCGGGCATCGTGGAAGCCCGGGCAGCGGAGGCGGCAAGGCGCCTGCGCTGACTAGTGGACGTACTGTTGCTCCTGTTTCGATTCTCCCTTCTCCAAAATCTTTTATCCAGTCACCGGTAAAAACGAACAGGTCTGCGCCAAGCGCAACGACGCCAGCTCCTCCACTCAATTATTCTTCGGCACCCATGTCCGCCGAAGCCAAGGCAATAGAGATCAAGATTCAGCAAAACTTCGTACAACGTGTCTGCCAGCGCGTCACCAAAGAGTTCTCGGGCAATCCCAAAATGCTCGGTCGGGTGAATGCGCGGCTCTCGAAAAATTTCGGGTCAGCGTGCGGAGGATAAGAAGCGGGCTGGAGAATATTGGTTTCAAGCGATTTAGAAAATTTTTGACAAAAATTAATTATATATTAAAATGCGCAAAATTTAAATTTAAGCACCATGTTACCCGAGCCAGAATCACTCATAGCGCATGCAGAAGCAACGGGTCATCCAGTTCTGTCAGATGGAAATGATCAGAGGCAGAATAATATTATTATATACGGTGAATCTCTCAAAAAGATTGATGATCTGCTTAGGCAGAATTCTCATCTCATTCACCATGCAAAATTACATTCAGGTTCTTGTACCAGGCGTCCCGAAAGCGAAATCAAGGAATTCGTTACTATCTGTAAGCAGCATGGTGTCATCCCGTATCTTGGAGGAGGTTTGACAGAGACTGCAATGCGCCGGGGGCGCCTGAGTGCTTTCTCGCAAAGACTCAGTGCATTAGGAATTGATACAATTGAGGTCTCGAATAGTAGCGGAGACTTGCCGGCACATGCGTACGCTGAAACACTGCGTACGCTTCGAAAAGATTTTTCTCGGCTTTTAGTTGAAATTGGAACGAAGCAAGGCGATACGTATAAATCACGTGATAATTGGACGTAGGATTTAGATGCAGCTCTATCTGCGAATGCTACTCATATTATCTTAGAAGGTG
>CALMES010000149.1 GCA_937863435.1 uncultured Candidatus Peregrinibacteria bacterium | reverse complement strand
TCGTATTTCCGCGCCATTGTTTGGACGAACGTGGTGGGAAGCGACGGTGTCCTGAGGTCACTCGTACTGTTTATATTCATTACTCAGGAAGAGTTTTTGCAAAGCGCAATAGGCGGTCGTTATTCGTTCCTTCCATTCCTCAATCGCCAACCAGCATCCATGGGCAAGCAGATTCAGCCCGTGGTCAAGAATGAAAAACAAGTTGAGCAGGCGCCCTTGCCAAAGAAAATGGATGCGCTGACAGAAGCGCCAAAGACAAAGGAGCAGACGAAAAAAGAAAAAGAACAGACGGCAATTGACGGAGCACCGGATCCAATATCATGAGCGCGAAGCGCGAATATCGAAGTACGAATTACGAGAAGATGCTCTTCGTCATTCGTGATTCGTACTTCATAATTCGTCCATGCCTCTGCGAACAGCAACCACGCGATCTGTCATCACAATTGGTCTCGATGAAGTCGGACGCGGCTCTTTGGCGGGCCCTGTTGTTGCCGGCGCCTGCTGGCTTAACCCTAAGCGTCGCAATGTCAGGATCACTGATAGCAAAGCGCTCACATTGGCTGACCGCGAGAAAGCTTTTGTCTGGATCGCGCAGCATTGCAAATACGGCATTGGCATGGTGAGTGCGACGGAGATTGATGACATCGGCATACTGGCAGCCACTGAAAAAGCGATGCAGCTGGCGATTACGGATCTCAAGCGTCACATTGAACCAGGGCATCTGCTTGTGGATGGGCGTGATAAATTCCGTTTCACCTATCCCCATACTTCCATTATCCGCGGTGACCAGAAAGAACGCTGCATTTCGGCCGCATCCATCGTTGCCAAAGTCGTGCGCGACAGACTGATGACCGATCTTGCTACCTCATTTCCGGAGTATGGCTTTGAGCGGCATAAAGGCTACGGCACGGATATGCATTGCAGTGCCATTCGCAAACACGGCCTGTGTGCGCTGCACAGGCGCAGTTTTGTGGGGAGGATTATTACTGCATGAAACGATTTTGATAGTCCTTGAGCAAAACAAAATCCTCAATGAATAATTTGCCGATGCCGTGACGCTTTTCTTCCGGAAGAAATTTGCCATCAATATAGGAATCCAGGCTAGAGGTACGTCTGGCGATCCACCCGCTAAAACCGGTTTGCACTGATGGATGCTCACGATTGAGCCAATGTTTTGCGATTTCAATGTTGCTTGGAGGACGTTCTTCAATAAGACGGGCGATTGTCATTGCCATTTGCGGCGTCAATATTGTGGCAAGTTCCGATAAATCACTTTCGGCTTGCTTGAGAGAGAATATTTGTCCATTAACAGAAAACTGTTCCGCGTAGAGAGGGGAATCTGCTGTAATGCTTAAGCGATCCAGCGATCTGCCCGTTCGTTTGTTGAGAATTGCGGCAATAGCATCCAATTGGTTATAGATATGATGAAGTTTTCCTGCAATCTCAATAGCTTTTTGCTGCTGCTCTGCCGCCACAGGTCCTAATTCTTTTACCGTTTGTGCAAAAATTTCCGATCGAAATGTGTCGGATTTCATTGCATCGTCAAATGCACCTTGCAGTTGCTTTTTGGTTTGATCACTCCATGGAGAAGGCGGCAATGTATTGCCGAGAATCTGTACGGACAAAATGGCACTCTTTAGACCTTCCTTTTTCTTTCTCGATTCAGTCAGGGAGGCATCTACTTCTTTTCCGCGAGCTGCTTCATCTTTTTCTTTGGTTGTAAGATAATTTGTCACATTCGGCGAACGTTCTGCTTTTGGAATATCATCAAGCTTCAAATTCTGTATTTGAGCTGCAGGGCTAATGGACGGCGGAAAGCCAAAAGCCATGAGAATCTGATTTGTGAGCAATTGAGCTTCTAGTACCAGGCTGGAATCTCGTGCAGTCGGATCGTTTGGATATTTTGCCGCATGCAGCAGGACAATCATCTTTGCATTCAGTAATTGCGCTTCCATATGCATTTTTTGCATATCTTCCGGCGGTCGTATTGTGCGTTGGGTTGATTGAGCGTAATCGAGGAGGCGGCCTAAAGAGCGTTCAATATCTTGCTGCGCATCTTTTGCTACTTGCAAAGATGCTCCGCGACTCGCTGTATCCATTTGGGCTTCGGCGAGAGCTATCGGAAAGCCCAGGCGCGCAAAGATTGATCTTAGCGGCCCTTTTATAAATGGTGCTTTCAAAAGAATACGATGAAGAAGGGGTGTAACAGTGGCTACGCCAACAATCTTTGCCGATTCGATGCCATGACCAAGAACACCTTTTGAAGTTGGGCTGTCCGGTAAATTCACAAGCATCGGTCTTCCGGTACGCGTATCGTAATACAATCGTCTTTGATAGACACCGTACGGTGAAAAATCACGGAGGTTCGTGATCGCAGTTTTTCCTTCTGGGCCGATTCTCGTTATGTGCTCAAGCATTCCTGTATTCTCTTGTCCGGGATTCGTGGTGGTTCCTTCGGTAATAGAAACATACCAACGCTGAAGATCAGCAAGAAGCGAAAGAGATTTGGTTTGCAGGCTTCCGTATTCGTCTAATGTTGTTGAAAGACGTTGTGAATCGACAGCCTGGCCTTTTTCTATTGCTTGCAATTGATCGGTCATTTGTTTAATAGATGCAGATTCAGGCATTTTGTGAATGTCATCGAATCTCGTCTTCATTGCTTCGGTCATATTCTTGTATACACCGTCAAATTCTTCATTACCGGTTAAAACGGTGTCATTAAATTTTTTGCCGATTCCAAGGAGTTCAAACCAGTAGCGAATGTTTGCATTTTTTCCCTGCAACTCTTTTCTGGCCGAATCAGCCATCGAGATAAATTCGTCATACGCTTTTCCTTTCATAAAATCCGTCTCATATTTTTCTACTTGTACTCGCAGCTCCCTGGCAGCCCGTGCCCTTTCATTTGGTCCGCCTTCAGTCAAAAGTCTTTTCCAGGCATATAAAGAAATGGATGCAGCGTCGTGAATATATTCTGCACCCGGGAGGCCTTGGGTAATCAGCTCAGCTCCCTCATTTTTTCTTTTTGCATCAAAAACTATTTTCGCCTTATTTTCTGTTTGACCAGTTTCTTTTTGCACATCTTGGAATTTTTTTTCATCTTTCTCTAAGATCTGCATTCCTTTTTGAAAAGCGGGCGGCAAGGAAAATTCCTCACGAATTCGCCAGCCCTTATCGGCAATTGGTGCAAAATGCCGAGCGGTACTTGGGTGCAATTTTTCTCCTTTAACTGCGCCTACTTTCAGGACTGAAAAGCGCATATCCGAAATAGACTGACTCCACGTTTGTTGCTTATCGAGTATTGTTCCAACTCTTTTCAGCTGATCTTGAACGACAGGGTCGTATTGCAAAATTCTTGCCTGCTGCATGTGCTGAGGCAGGATAATCATAAGTGATTCAATTTCCTGCAGAGCGTTTTCATAAGTATCACGCGTTTCCTTTGGCAAAGGGGCTTCCTTTCGTTCATTTCGAATTTCAGCACTCATGATATCCGCCGCGCCTTTCATTTGCGAAAGATAGCGAACCATTTTTATACAAGCCTCTTTATATGCACCTGAGTCTTCTGCTACAAAATTTTTCAGACGAGCTTCGGCTTCGGCAAAAAGAGTATCTACTGCATCTCTTTTTTCAGCTGTTTCTTGTATTTTTTTTTCAAGAATGGGCTCAGGAGCCTGCTCTGGAGTCATAAATTTATTGTGGCAAAGCGTTATGCAATTGCTCTATATAACGATTGATCTCTTCTGCTGAACTGCCGATAGCAGCTGCCGAATCCGACACTGCAGTGCCAGTAACTCCTGTAGAGGCGATTGCCTCTGTACTCACACTTGCCGATCCAATTCCTATTTTTTGTAACACCGCCTTACCTGCCGTAATAATCTTATCTTTTAATGCGCCAACTCCCGGTGCCAATGTTGGCATAAAGTAGAGAAGGGCGATAATAGCTGCAATTGCAGCAGCAGCGGATAGAATCGGATGCTTTTTAATGGTGTTGCCGATAGAAGAAAGTGCTTTGCCAGGAAGCTTCAGCATTTTGCGCAAAAAGCTTTCCTTCTTTTCCAATTGCTCGGCATTCAATTGAATTTGCTCCAAAGCTTTGTCGGCTTCTCCATTAATTTCCGGATTTGCCTCCTTAATCTTCTTAAGAAGCTCTTCCTTACCCTCTGCCGTTTGAGACATAACGCGAATCTTTTCCAGATCTCCTTCCATGCCCAGATATTTCTGAATGGCTTCAGGGCTTTTGAAAATCGGCATTCCGTCGGTCTCACTTGCGCCGTCTCCGCCGATCATGCGCTCTGTTGATTGTGAAGTATTTGGCATAGAAAAGAGGATTAAGCGATTTCAGAATTAGAAGTAAGGAGCATATTGCGGACAGTGGACAGATGAGCGATGCCTTCGATATCGCTGTCGGACTCTGCTTTGGAGAGAAGGTAGCGGATAACGCCACTCATCCATTTGGTACCGAGCGTAAAAAACAATTCAGCCATTTCGCTTTCTGATAACTTGGTAATATCGAAGCCGCTGGCAATTTTTTCGATGTCATCGGCAGATTTTGCCGTCATTGCAGCATCGGCCAAAGCTTTGCAGGCTGGATTAGAAAATGATGCCATTTCGTAGCGCATTAAAAGTTCATCTGGCCGTTCATACGATTTGAGAGTTTCCACCTCCGTCTTCCACCCATCTTTCAGGGCATCAGAAAGAGCGTCAAAGATCTTTTTCTCATCAGGCGTGAGAGTGAGGACGTTTTGCATATCCATATAATACGCTGGAAAAAGGGAAAGAAAAGCGATTTAGGCGGCTTTTCGGCCATCCATTGTCTGGGGAGTGTCGACAGTTTTCTTGCGGATAAGAACGTCCAGTTTGTCGTTGGTGCTGATGGCCTCGATATGCTGCAGCGCGTCGAGGAATTGTGCCTTGGAAGTTGCGGCGTTTTCCGGCTGGCTCCTGGCTTTTTCGATCGCATATTCGGCTTGTGAAATCCAGGGGTTTGTCAGCAGACGGAAATGCTTGGCGAGCGTATCGCCTTGCGCGCCGGTTGTTTCGGTAATCGCAGTGCGGATGGCAACGGCATTGTCGCCAAGAGCGGAGAGCACCGCCTCCTGCTTTGGCGAGCCGCCTGCAACGGCATGTTCAAACAGGAACGGACTGATGAACGCCTCACGGTATTGTCTGACGACAGCGGTGCCATGTTCCGCCTGCGATGCGTCCAGCCGGGAGATGTCGATACTTCTATACGTGCCGTCCGGCAGCCGGGATTCCACAGCGCTCAGTTCCGGATTGAGGCGTTTGACATACTTCAGTTGCGCGAAATACAGGGCATCGGACAGTATCGCAGGTATCTGTGTCGACCACTGGAATGTGCTGTTTACTGACTGCAGGTAGGTCATTGCATCATTCAGAAAATCGGACTGTTCCTGCTGCGAGGCGAGGCTAGGTGGCAGGCGCTTGAGAAGATATGCCTGACACAGTGTGCGCCGCTGCGCCGCATTCGGGTTCGTGTTCTGCGGAACGATCCCTTTTTCCAGAAGCAGTCGCAGTGTTCCTTCGTACGACGGTGTCAGGCCTTTGAGCTGGATCAGAATATTCTCATCCGACTGCTTGGCAAATTCGGCCGCCTCGGTAAGCCAGCCGGCTGCAATGCCTTCGATGGCTTTATACGTGCCGACCGCTGCGCCAACCACCAGTCCGACCGGTAGCATGATGGCGCCGCCTCCTGCGGCGCCAAGGACGCTGAGAACGCTGCCGCCCGCCTGTGCGGTGGTGTACATCGCAACGCCGGAAATGACGAGGCCGCCGACACTGGCGGTACCTTCGGCAACAGGCACCATGTAGGCGTTTTTATAGAGCTCTTTGAGTGCCGGATTGGTCGTTTCCCGAATACGTTCGCCATTCGCTTTCCAGTCGCAGTAGGCCATCCACAGGCCGAATACATCCATGCCGATGCCGCCGACGTTTCCGGCAGCGCGCCAGTTGCGTGCGCCCTTGGCTGCACGCAGCACGCGCTGTATTTCATCGGCCGAATCTGCGGCGCCGGCCAGCAGCTCTTTGGCTTTGCGACTGGCTTTTATATTGATCAGATCATCGTGTTCCAGTGTTGCCAGCGCCTTCTTGATTTCTTCTGTTTTTGCCGCATCGCCTGCAATCAGCGTTTTCAATTCGCCGTCATCGATCAGGTCCTGATACGCTCCGGATCTTTCCGGAGTCTCCGGTGTCGCGGCAGCAGTGGTCGCTGTTCTGGCGGCAGATTCCATGTCATCGAAAACGCTGTCGAGGTCGGCTTTTTGCAGTGCATCAAAAAATTCGGAGGCTTCCGGAATATCTTGTGCCGCGCCGGCCGCGGCAGTGCCGGCCGGCCGGAGTGCATCTATCGCGGCTTTGCCGCCCCATACAACCGGTCGAAACGGCATGGCTAGCAGGCGCGGAATGGCCATGTTGAAGCGATGGACAATTTTACTCAGGCGCATTGTTTTCAGTACGCCGACGTCACTCAAAGTGGCTAACTGATTTTTGAATGCGGACGGAACAGCAACGCCGGTTCGCTTTGCGATAGCATCGATTTCATCCACGAGTGCCTTCAGGTCCTTGTCGAACATGCCGCTGCGCACGAATTTTTTCATTGCAGCCTGTCCTTCCGACAGCACATTCTGGCCTTTCGGGGCAGGGAAGTTGCGCAGCATTTTGTCGATCTGCTCGATGGCAGTGGCGGCGTCGGTCATATTCTTGCGAGACTTTTGCGAGTCCAGCAGCACGCGCAACTTGTTCCATCCCTTTATGTTTGCCTGATCTTTCAGCCTGGTCGTCAGTTTCTCCACGTCCGTAAAGTACTGCTGGGCAATTGTCCATGCTGTCAGGCCGGCTTCGACGCCTGCGATTGCTGCTGCAGTTTCGAGCGGATTACTCTGTACTTTGTGGACGGCAAAATTGATTGTTCCGACGCCGAAACTCATTCCTTTTTGCACCGATTCCATCATCACTTTCGAGCCGACAACAGCGGCTGCCCCGGCCACTCCGGCGGCGGTGCGCGCGATGTTGCGCTGCAATGTCTCGCGCATGGCCGGGTCCAGGTTTTTGTACTGGTCAAGAACGGTCTTCGAGCCTTCGGTGCGCCACTTGTCCAGCACGTTCAGTCCCTGCGTGTACACCGTGCTCTTGAACAGGCTGTTATCAAACTGTGCCGTAAAGCGCAGCGTTTCAAACTGCATCATGGCAAGCGCCGCGGCATTGCCGCTCGTGCGCACCATGCGGTCGTACAGAGCAAAGCGCAGTGCCTGACGCAGCGGCATGTGGTCAAACAGATATTTGCTGTTTGTTGCATCGTTGTTGCTGCCGCCGAGAATGAAATTATTGTGGAAGAAAGGCAGAATATTCGGCGGATTGTGCTGCAATTGTCTTGCGATAATGATCAGCATCCGCGTCGCCTTTTCCTCCGGCTTCAGTGCCGCAGCCGGCTTTTGCAAGAGAGCATCGTTCTGATGATTGCTGAGGAACGTTGCCAGTGTCACGGATGTTCCTTCGGTGCTTGCAAGCACGGTCGACAGGAGTGAGTCGATATCGGCATCGGACTGATTGCTGCCTACTTCTTTGATAAGCAGCTTCATTTCACCGGCAAGTGCGCCGCCTTTTGCGGTGAGCGATTCATATTTTTCCCAGTTCTTCGGATCTGTAAACAGTGTTTCGCCTTTGTCCTTGAAATCCGAGAGGACATTGCCGAGTACTGACACACTGCCCAGGCATTTCTCGAAGCACTCGGCAACCGTGAGAGTCTGAACGTCCAGTGCCGGGTCGGTGCGCTTGAGCAGCATTTCCATTTGCTCCCTGTGCTGCGTGCTGAAGTTCACAAAGAAGCGCGCGGCATCGGTGTGGCGCTTCAATTCAGTCGCATCCTGCTGACTGAGAGTCGGCGGACACAAGGCAGCCAGTTTCTGTTCGTCGATGGCACCGTCTTTCTGGCAGGCGAACACGTCGCTCATTTTTACGTTTTTGCTTTTGAGCGTGTCGATAACCGATGCAAGACGAAGGGCCTTATGATCGTCACGCGTGTCCGGCACCTGCCAGGCGAACGCATTGCCGTCGAGCGCCAGCATGGCGTTGGGAGTGACAAGCGCTGCCACAGTCTTGGTTGTTTCACGTACGTTGCGTGCAAGATCCGGTGCCGATTGCGCTGCCGCATCCGCAATATCTTTTCCCGCTTCTGCCGCTTTTGCGGTGCCGGCCCTTGCTGTTTGTGCAGCCTGCCTGCCGGCGGCCTCGGCTTTTGCTGCGGCACGCGCCGCAGCATCGACCGCATTGTTGCGTATGTATTTTTTTGCGGCGCTGAAGCCCATGTATCCGGCAATCCCGAGGAGCACCGCAAATATTGCGGTTTTGACGAAGGAGAATCCTTTCTTCACTTTATTTGCGCCCTTTGCCACGCCCTCCTTTGTTTTTCTGGCCATGCTCCTGATGCCAAAAAAGAGTGCGGCAAATCCGATACCGGCGGCAACGGCTTTGACACCCGTCGGCACGTCCGGCAATGCGTGTATGGCTTTTGTCAACGGACCTGATACATCCTTGTCCGTGTCAGCGGTTTTTACGTCTTGTGCCAGCTTCTCTACTTCTTTCTCGCGCCTAGCCAGTTCTTCCAGCTCGGCATTGATGACGACATTCCGCTTCTCGATTTCTTTTGTGATCGTTTCTTTCTGTGCGTCGCCCATGGGTTTCATATCGATTTTCTGCTTCAGAGCGGCGAGCGCTGCCTTGCGTTCTTCGAGTTTGGCAATAATGTCAATCGGCTGAAACGATGCCTTCAGTTTTTCCAGATTGGTTGCAGTGCTGGCTGCATCGACAATGCTGTCGACCACGCTATCGCTGATGATTTCTTGTTTTGGGGGAGTCATATTAGCGACCGAAAAGATGGCGAATAAAAGACAGAGTAGTGTGAGCAACTGTTCTTGTTCCGATTCCTGCAACTGCACCTGCAATGACTCCCGTTGTTTCAAAAACTTTTCCTGTTCCCTTCAAAATGGCAGCCATATTTTTGCGAAAACGAGCGCTATCGGGCATAGGCAGAATTTCTGGCGTCTCCGGTAGGTGATTTTTTGTTTCCATAAATCTACATATTATAGCATAAATATGCGATTTATCCAATATGACAATGCTCGATTACTAATAGTATTTACTTCTTATTTCCCCAGCTGAGCAATCCGCGAATGCCAGTCCGTGTTTGTTTGACTTTTTGTGCAGTCTCTTGAGGCGTTTCTGCAGCTTTTGGAGCGACTAGTTCCTCGTCGTGGGCAGGATCAAAATCGAACGGATTTGGCTCGTTTTTTGCATCAGCGTTCTTTGCCAGCTCAATCAGGTCATCGAGCACGGAGAGGATGTTTCCTTCGGCTGCCGGCGTCCCGCTTTGAACAAGAAGCTGCAGATTGTTTTCTGACAGTTTGTAAAATAAAGAGTTTTTCATCGTTTCTTCCGTGTAGCCGGTTGCCTGCAAAAGCTTGCTTCGCAGATCGCGCAGCGGTTCAAGTATTTTCCTGCGTACATTCAATAACGGATCTGAAGGCATAATAATGGCTTTTGTTCTTTGGTAAGGTTGCTCCGGCAACAAGGCCTGAATACCGTCACGCAAAGCAGATTCATATGCGGCATTCGCCTCTTTTGCCGCGCGGATTTTTGCCACTATATCGCGCTGCCAACGGAGACCGTTTGTCCTCTGTTCTTCATCAATTTTTTCTGACGGAATATCTTGTATCCTTCTTGCAATGACGTCATCGTTATATGTTTGCAGTGACTCTCCGATACGATCCGATGCAAGTTTTTCGGCGACAATATCTTTCGGAGCATCAACTTGAATAGTGTCAAATTTGTCGTAAGCATCCAGAAGGGAAACATCTTGAAAGGCTGTAGTATTCACAATCTGTATCCTGTTTGTAGCAGGGAGATATGGCTTTTGCCTGAATGTCGCCCTCATTTCCAAAAAGGCGTTGTCTCTTGCGGCACGTGTACTTTCTATTTTTTGTACGAGTTTTTCATCTCTCACTGCAGCAAGCATTTTCTTGTCTGTACAATCAGACTGCAGCATTGTCTTTACTGCCTCCATTACCTTTAGATTGTCTTTCAAAGCCGAAAGCTGAGCTGATTCGCCTGCTATTTCATGGCTGCGTGGAGCGTTTACCATACGTGATATTGGTATTAATTTACAACATTATAACATATTTATAATATATTGTAAATACATCCCAAACTGATCTACGGCAAAGAATGACACGCTGCTACGCAAGATTGTATATGTGGTGGAGCTCAGGAGACTCGAACTCCTCACCTCTTCCATGCCATGGAAGCGCTCTACCAGATGAGCTAGAGCCCCACGAATCGCGTTTTGTATCGTAGAGTACGGTGCAATGTAAGCTAGAAACGCCGAATAATCAAGAATTCCGGGTACACCGATAGTCCGGGAGCTTCAATTTTCTTGTGTTAATCGATTCTCACTAGAAATCGGACAATCTGTGCGCTACTGTATGCGCACTCCGCTTTTGAAATTGAAAAAATGCGCCCGTAGCTCAGCTGGATAGAGCATCAGCTTGCGGAGCTGGGGGTCGTAGGTTCGAATCCTGCCGGGCGCACCATTCATACTCATTGTTAATCTGAAGTTACTTCTATTTTAATTGTGCCCGTATCGGCCTAGGCCGATGGATAGAGCATCAGCTTGCGGAGCTGGGGGTCGTAGGTTCGAATCCTGCCGGGCGCACCATTCATACTCATTGTTAATCTGAAGTTACTTCTATTTTAATTGTGCCCGTATCGGCCTAGGCCGATGGATAGAGCATCAGCTTGCGGAGCTGGGGGTCGTAGGTTCGAATCCTGCCGGGC
>CALMES010000148.1 GCA_937863435.1 uncultured Candidatus Peregrinibacteria bacterium | reverse complement strand
GATGTGCATATCAATATTCATGATGATGCAACCCAGAAATCGGCGGAGAAGCACTTAAAGAAAGCCGGCGTTACGGGTAGCCGCATTCATTTTCATCGCGTGCCAAGCAACTGGTCCTGGGCGCGTGACCATGGACCGATTTTCGTAAAAAACAGAACGACGGGTGACATCATTCTTACCAACTGGCGATTCAACGGTTGGGGCAATAAATGGAAGCACGACATGGATGATGACATTCCTGTCTTCATCAGCACCGAGACCAATCTGCCGATTGTGAATGTGCCAATGATTCTGGAAGGCGGTTCCATCAGTGTGAATGGCAAAGGAACGCTTCTGACCACTACCTCGTGTCTGCTCAACGACAATCGAAATCCGGAACTGGAAAAGGAACAGATCGAGCAGAATCTCAAAGATTATCTGGGAGTAAAGAAAATCCTGTGGCTCGGCGACGGCATTGTCGGCGACGATACGGACGGGCATGTAGATGACCTCACCATGTTTGTAGGGCCATCGACTGTCGTAACCGCCATTGAGCACAATAAAAAAGATGATAATTACAAAGCACTGCAGGAAAATCGAAAACTGCTGCAAGAAATGACGGACCAGGATGGCAATGCACTTACTGTTCATGAGCTGCCGATGCCTTCTCCTGTTGTCTGGGAAGACACACGCTTGCCTGCAACCTACGCCAATTTCTACATAGGCAATGAGGTTATTCTCTTGCCATCTTTCGATGATCCAAATGACAAAATCGCTGTTGATGTGCTGCAGAAGTGTTTCCCCGACAGGCGCATTGCACCGATTCGCACACGAGATTTGGTTTGGGGATTTGGCGCCTTTCATTGTCTGACGCAACAGCATTCCATTTCAAATTAAACCGCAGATGCGATTTGCGAATCGCTGATGCGGGAATAATGGAATCTACGCCAACAACTTCCTCCGTTCATACACCAAAAACGTGTAATCGTACGGATTGTCGGCATCAGCCATGTTGTCATCGCGACTGATCTCCCGCCATTCAACGGAATTGACAGCCGGAAAACGCACATCTCCCTCAACAGAGGCATGGATGCGGGTAAGGTAGATTTTGTGGGCAATCGGAAAGGCAAGACGAAAAATCTCTTCGCCGCCAATGACAAACACCTCCTCCTGCGAGTACTGGACATGACAGTAGTCAATCGCCTTATCGAATGAATCAAAAACGAGCGTGCGAGGACCGGCAAACTTGTCCGCATTTTGCGTCGTAAGAATAATATTTGTCCTGTTTGGCAGCGGATGGCCGATGGATTCATAGGTTTTGCGTCCCATGACTACTGCATGATCCTTTGTTTTCTCCCTGAAATACCTGAGATCCGCCGGCATATGCCACGGCAGGCGGCCATCCTTGCCGATGACATTGTCTTCGGATGCCGCAACCATGAGAGACAGAATCATGCGTATAGAGTAGAAGAAAGCGAGGAAAAGCGAAAGATAGTTCACAGTAGAAGCAAGAAATTAGAATCAATGGATATCGATTCAATTGAATCGAAGCTTAATTTCTGCATACTTACTCATCCTCTCATCCTCTCATCCTCTCATCCTCTCATCCTCTCATCCTCTCATCCTCTCATCCTCAAACCGCAATCGGCGCTTTGATGCCCGGGTGCGGGTCGTAGCCTACAATCTCAAAATCCTCGAACTGGAAATCGAAGATCGACGTTCGGGCTGGATTCAGCTTGAGCATAGGCAGCGGCCGTGGCTCACGCGTAAGCTGCAACTGAGCTTGCTCGAGATGATTGGAATAGAGATGAGCATCGCCAAGTGTATGCACAAAATGCCCTGCCTGCAGACCGCACACCTGCGCAATCATGTGAATCAGAAATGCGTACGATGCGATGTTAAACGGCACGCCAAGAAAAATATCGGCACTGCGCTGGTACAGCTGGCAGCTGAGCTTGCCATCCGCCACATAGAACTGGAACAAGGTATGACAGGGCGGCAGCGCCACCTGATCGGCTTCTTTGGGATTCCAGCCGCTGACAATAAGCCGCCGGCTGTCGGGCGTCTTTTTGATCATTTCAATGAGACGGCTGATCTGATCCACGCCGTCTTTTTCGTAGGTGCCGTCTGGCTTGCGCGTAGCCCCGAAATTGCGCCACTGATGCCCGTACACAGGCCCTAAATCCCCTTCCAGGCGGCCAAAGCGGGCACACTGCTCTTTTGTAGCCCATTCATCCCAAATAGTCACTCCGCGCTCCTGCAGCCAGCGCACATCAGTACTGCCGCTTAAAAACCACAGTAACTCGTACAAAATGGACTTGGTGTGCAATTTTTTGGTTGTGAGCAACGGAAACCATTTTGATAAATCAAATCGCATCTGATAGCCAAAAACACTCTTGGTGCCTGTGCCTGTTCTATCCGATTTTTGAGTGCCGGTATCGAGAACGGTCTGGAGCAAATCGAGGTATTGGCGCATAGGAAGGCAGGAAAGTGAGAAAGGGCAGAAAGGGCAGAAAAGTAGTAGTTTACCCTTCTCTGAAGTCACTCTCTGCTTCGTATTCGCTACGAATCATTCGCGATTGTACAGATATCTCAAAAATTGAGCCGAAAAAACAGAAGAGAAACATTGACAATATACTTAATTTGTATTATTATCAGATAACCCTTTTGACTGCTATTGAAACCATCTGGTTGCTACCGCCTTCAGTGCAAGCATTTGATTTGAAGGGGGTATGCAATGTCGCATATCCTCGTTCGTTTTAAGATCTCAGAAGAAGAGGCTGACCATGGCGGTCACGTTTCGCAGCGAAGACGGATCCGACGTTCGGATTCGCTTCCTCCCCTTTGGCGGGAGCGCATTGGAAGACGTATCAGGGACACTAATCATCAACGGAATCGAGAAGGGAGTAACTATCATTTCTCGTTCCGGCGGCGTTCGGATGCTCTCTTTTGCAAATCCAATGCACATCAAGGTCCCCGAAGGACCATTCACTTTGGTCATTGACAGTAAGGAGGTGTGCATCGTGAATGTGCTTTCGTCTTACTGAAACGAACGCGGCCAAGCAATTGGCCACCCACCCTGAGCGACGGCGCTTGGGGTGGATTTACGTATCAATATTTATACACTACCTCCCCTTCCCCGCATACCGCCACGCCATCTCGAAAATCTGTCGCTGGGTTTCAGCCACCTCCTTGCTTTCGATGATCACCCCGAACATATCGCCTTTGGGTGCGTAGGAACAAATAGCCAGCTTGTTGTCATAGATATTGATTTCATTGGTAAAATCAAAATCGTTTGCAGGAACCAGCCGAATTTCGCGCAGACGCTGTCTGTCCTGACCGTGTACTTTGCGGCCGGTCACATCATCCGGCGCAATGCCGCGCAAATGAATGCCGCGTCGTACCCGTTCCGCTACGTATTCGTCGTCATACTGGGGCCAGTACTGGCGCACCACGGCCGAGTTGGCAAAATTCAGCAGCTCGCTTTCTGCGGTAAGCGTGTCATCATAGACATGGCGCACACCTTCCCAGCCATCGAAAAACCGCACATGTGGCTTGCGGAATTTGGCACCGGAAAGCGACCGCATTTCCGGCAGAGCCTTTTCGAGCGCTTCCGCGCTCTTTTTGGCTTCCAGTGCCACATATTCTGGTGAAACCGGCGCATACCACTTGGCCCGCATTTTCTTCATCATCGTAAAGTGTCCCATTTTCACCAGTTCTTCGAGCAGATTATAGCTGGTGATACGGTTCATGCCGGTGGATTTGGAATACTCCGACGCAGGGGCGCTGCCCAGCTGCAAGCCGGCAATATACAACTGCGCATGCTTGGGAGTCATGCCAATCGCCTGGAGAATATGCAGAAGATCTTTGGCCATAGGAAGAGAGTATAGCAAGTTGTTATAAAAGATAACAACTGTAAACGAATTGCGAATTACGACGTACGAATTACGAATTCTGTAGAGAAAATATAATGTTGTAATTAGTATCAACAGTCTACTTTTTGTACCCAAAAGTGAGGTTGAGCAATAGAGAATGCAACGGTACAAACAGTCTAATTTGAACGAATGGCTAAATCAGAGAATAAAAAATGTCTAAAGCGTCTGATGCGGATATCGCCATAGAACCTTTCTGCCTTTCCTGCCCTTTCTCACCTTTCTGCCTTCGTAAAAAACCTGTCTTTATTTCCTTTTCTCTCCCACCCACCATGGCAGTCAAAACCGCCAAAGACATCCTCGAGATGGCAAAAAAACACGAATGTACCATGATCGACCTGCAGTTTGTCGATGTGCCGGGCACGCTCCATCACACCAGCAAGCCGATTCATCAGCTGGCAGATATTCTGGAGGATGGCGCCGGCTTCGACGGCTCATCTATCCGCGGTTTTCAGCAGATCAACGAATCAGACATGCTCCTGATGCCCGACCCAACGACCGCCTTTTTAGACCCGTTCATGGCCGAGCCGACATTGTCTCTGCTGTGCGATGTGCTCGATCCCCTGTCGCGCAAAATGTACGCACGCAGCCCGCGCACCATTGCGCGCAAGGCAGTCGATTACTTAAAGAAAACCGGCTTGGCCGATATCGCCTATTTTGGACCGGAGGCCGAGTTCTTCATTTTTGATCATGTGAGTTACGACCAAGCACCTGGTTCTTCACACTACGAAGTCGATAGCGAAGAGGCGACGTGGAATTGCGGTGATTGCGGTTGCGATGAGCGCAAAAATCTCGGTTACAAGATCCGTCATAAAGAGGGATACTTCCCAGCCTGCCCGCACGACAAGCAGCAGGACATACGCGCCGCGATGGTGCTGGAAATGGAAAAAGCCGGCATCACCATCGAGACATTCCATCACGAAGTGGCAACCGGCGGACAGGCAGAGATCGATATGAAGTTCGACGAAATGTTTGTCATGGCCGACAAGCTGATGCGCTACAAGTATATTGTCAGAAACGTCGCTCATCAGTTTGGCAAAACGGCAACGTTTATGCCCAAGCCGATTTTCGGCGATAACGGATCGGGCATGCACACGCATCAGAGTTTGTGGAAGGCAGGCAAGCCGCTGTTTGCGGGCAAAGAATATGCGGGACTCTCCGAAATGGCGCTCTACTACATGGGGGGCATTTTGAAGCATGCACAGGCACTGTGTGCCATCTGTAACCCTACAACCAACAGTTACAAGCGACTGGTGCCAGGCTTTGAAGCACCTGTGAACTTCATCTACTCCGCCCGCAACCGTTCGGCTGCATTCCGCATTCCGATGTACTCGAATAACCCCAAGTCCAAGCGCGTGGAATTCCGCTCACCCGATCCAGCTGCCAATCCATACGTGGCTTTTGCCGCCATGCTGCTTGCCGGTCTGGACGGTATCAAGAAGAAAATTCACCCGGGCGAGCCGACCGATGCCAACCTGTATGAAATGGACCCGAAGAAACTCAGCAAGATCCCGCACGCTCCCGCAACATTGAGCGATGCGCTCGATGCATTGCAGAAAGACCATGGCTTCCTGGTGGAAAATGGCGTGTTTACCCAGGATTACATTGACGACTTTATCGCCGTCAAACGCGCAGAGGTAAGCGATGAAATGAAGCGTCCGACACCCAACGAGTTCTTCAAGTACTACGACGTATAAATCGTCATACAAACATTCATTGCATGAACAGGGGGCTGGTGGGCCCCCTGTTTTTTAGAGAGACAAACGCGATCTATCCCATTCTAATTCCCGCCAAACGTAAACGCATACGCCTGCACGCCTTTGCCATGGAGCTTGAGAATCATCTCATGCTCACCGTAGTCACCTTTATAGAGATTATACAGGTCGTGCATGCCGATGGTGATGCTCTTGCTTGACTTACCATCGATGAGAATATCGGCATTCACGCTCTTGATGCCATCATCCAAACCCAGCACCAGATTCATCTCGCTGCCTTTGAATCGCATGCGGATTTCACCTTCCGGCGACTGCAATGTCTGATGCTCACCGTCGGCCAAAAGCCAGCTGCCAACGAGATAGAAATGATTGAGCTCGGTTGTCGCGGGAGCAACATACATATAGGCCTTCGATGTATCGGGATCACCCTGCTTATTGCCAAATACCGGCCAGTTGCGCGATCCGACATACGTTTCGGGGCTGATATCACCGTGGCCACCGGTTGGCGATACTTCTGTCACCTTGCCATCAACAGTAGCCCCCGCCTCCTTAAGCAGGCTCTGGATTGCCAAATCCGTCTCGTCGTAATCCCCTTCTCCAAAGTGCGTGTAGCGGATATAGCCGTCCGCATCGATCAAATACTTGGCCGGCCAATACTGATTCGCAAACGCGTTCCATGTTCCAAAATCGTTGTCCTGCGCAACAGGGTACGTAAGCCCGTATTTCTTGAGAGCACCCGCAACATTTTTCTGGTCTTTCTCGAAGGTGAACTCGGGCGTATGCACGCCGATCAGTGTAAATTTTCCAGTGTCTTTAAACTTCTCCCAGTAGCCCTGAATATACGGAAGTGTGCGAATACAGTTGATGCAGCTGTACGTCCAGAAATCGACGAGGACGACTTTGCCTTTCTGGCTTGCCAGCGTGAATGGCTCACTGTTGTGCCACGGACCGAGACCGGTAAATTCCGGAGCGCGAATAATTTTGGGAAGAGATGGAAGGTTCATAGAATCGGAAGGAGAAGATTTGGCAGTCGTAACCGTGGGAGGGAGTGTGCCTGCCGGCATCGGTCGCTTGAACAACTTGTCTTCAATATCGGTACCGATGGTGCCGAAACTCGTGTGATCGGCGAGATAGGTCTGGATATTGGTAAATAGATCGAGGCGGAATCCGATAGCTGACAAGATCATGATGATGCCAAAGATCAGTTTGATTTTCTCTGTGTATTTATTGAGGAGTCGTGCCGATGACAGCATGTAGCGGCCGCCGTAACCGATGATAAGCAGCGGCACGCAAGCACCGACACCATAGGCCGTAAGAAGCGCCAATGCTTCTGCGCCGGGTTTTTCGCGTACCAGCGTGAGAGCGAAAGCGAGAGCGGGACCCGCACACGGTACCCACACCAAACCGAGCGTCAGACCGATAATAAAGTAGGTCAGATAGCTCGATCCCAGGCGGGCACGCGTCGTGTTCTGTACGCTGGCACCCAGCTGCTGAATGCTCGTTCCCACTCTTCCGCCAACTTCCATCGCAATCACACCAACGACAGCTGCGACGGCCACGGCAATCATGCCTTTCTCATAAAAGAAGAACGCACCGGCGATTGCTGCCGGAAACGTTATCTCGCGCTTATGAAAGACGAAGCCGATACCCATCAGAAGCAGGACATAATATGCCCCGATACGGGTGTAATCCGCCAAGCTCACAAACTGTTTGAGAACCACGATCAGCAGAAAGTTAAATCCGACGAAGCTCACCAGTACGCCCAAAACCGTAATGAGCGGTTGCCACTTATTGCGCGACGAGACGGTGACCCCCAGCACAATCGGCACGAGCGGCAGAATGCACGGCAGCAAAATAGTGAGCATCCCCGCTATGAAGAGTGTGAAAAAGAGAGTCATACGGACAGGGAGAAAAAATCAGGAAGCCTTGAAGCGCGTGAGAAAACTTTTGATATCGTCCTCGGTTGGATGGAGCTGACTCGCCACTTCGTTTCCCTCGGCATCAATGAGCACTATCGTATCGGGCAGAAGCACATGGTACTTGCGCTGAGACGTGACGGCAGTTGTAAAATCAGCGCGATAGGTAGGCAAAATGTAGACATTTGTTCGATACAGCTCCGTGATGATCGTATTCGTTTTCTGCGAGAACAGGTCGCTGGAATCCGAAGAATAAAAGAATAAAAGCACCGGCCGACCCGCACCTTCCACACCGTCGCGATACGTGAGATAGGTATTCTGATCCGTATTAGGAGCGATCGACGATGCAGTCATCACTGAAAACGATGAAGATGCATCAGTCACTGAAGTAGAAGAGGAACTATCGGACGGATGAGAAATGGTTGCAGTGGACACACATCCGCAGAGAACGACACTGACGATAAGGAGAGAGATAATACGCATGCCAAGGCATACTACTCCACGTCGATGCATCCTGCACGAGCACCATGCTACTTCCTCTTCTTTTTCGCACTTTGTGAGGATCTGCCGGTTTTTACCGACCGGTACTGCGGTGGCAAATACGCATCCAGACAATCCGTACATGGAGATTTCCTGGCTGTGCACACCGCACGGCCGTGAGCAATGAGGAGATGAGAAATGGCACTCCATTCCTCGCGCGGAGTCTGGCGCATCAGGTCTTTCTCTATTTTGGATTGCTGCGTGTGACGCGTGAGCCCTAGGCGTTTGGCGACCCGTGTCACGTGCGTATCGACGGCGATTCCTTCGTGAATACCGTACGCGTCGCCGAGAACGACTGATGCCGTTTTACGTCCAACGCCCCGCAGTGTCAGCATATTTTTCATGGTGCGCGGTACCTGAGAATCAAAATAATCAATGAGCGTCTGGCAGGTGGCTTGAATCGCCTTGGCTTTCATGCGATACGTTCCGCACTGGAAAATATCACGCTCCAATTCTTCCTGCGAGACAGCAATGTAATCCTGTGGCGTTTTATATTTGGCAAACAATGTCTTCGTGACTATATTCACGCGTTTATCGGTACACTGCGCCGACAGAATCGTCGCAATCAGCAGCTCAAAAGCATTTGAATGATCGAGCGTGTAACGGGCATATGGATACAGTTTTTTGAGGATTGGCAGGATGATAGGGACGGTAAGACGAGGCATGATCTGATTGTAATTGAATATCCGCTGATCCGTCGATACGGCCCGGCAATGCCAATATTTTGGAATAATCTATGTTTATAGGATAATTTGATTCAGTCCGGGCCGTATCGACATGCAAATATCATCATCCATCGCCGCGGGAAGAATCCCGCTCCTTTTGATTCTGTAAAACTATAAACTAAAAACCAGTAACCAAAAACTGCAAGGCACAAATAGGCTGTAATCAACATCAATTACTTGATTGGTTTTACGATTCATCTTACCCTCGCTTTCCCATGGCAACCCTCCCTCCTATCACCGTTTTCGACGTTGAAACGACCGGCTTAGACCCCAAGAAAGGCCATCGCATTATCGAAATTGCCGGCCTGCGGATTGATAATGGTATCGTTGATGAATCCAGGAGTTTTATCTCACTTGTGAACCCCGAGCGCGAGATTCCTTGGGAAGCGCAGCGCGTGAACAAAATAAAAGATGAGGATGTGAAAACGGCACCGACAATCGATCAAGTGCTGCCGCAGTTTCTGGATTTCGCTAAAGGATCGATTCTCCTGGCACACAATGCCGGCTTCGATATGGGCTTTCTGGAATGCGAGAAGGAATTCTGCTGGGGATATATTGATCTACCCGAGTGTTTCTGCACCATGCAACTCAGCCGCACACTCTACCCACGCGAATTTTCGCATAGCCTAGATAACGTGAGTCGCAGACTCAATCTAACAATTCCTCAGGCACGTCACCGCGCCCTGCCCGATGTTGTTCTCACGGCTCAGGCCCTCATGAAAATGACCGATGCTGCCGGCATCAGCTCCATTGACGAACTACGCAAGAAAGCGAGTATCGGGCTCGTAAGGAGGTAAGCAAAATCGATACATTATACCAAGGCCGCGGGCGAGAACGCCCGCTCTTGTTTATCTTTGTAGAGAATTACCTTTTATTTTTTACACGCCATACCCACTTTACTCACCTTACCCGCAATACCCAATCCCCCTGTAGATCTTTCAACGAAAAATACGTACAATACCCCCATAACCATCCTCCCCATCGTCATCGGCCAGGACCAACCGATTCTTCGCGCAAAGACGAAGAAAGTACCGAAAGTTACCAAAGAAATTCTGAGCCTGATCAAAGACATGAAAGAGACAACAGTGGCTGCGAAAGGCGCCGGAATTGCCGCTCCGCAAGTCAACCGAAGCGAACGCGTATGCATCTGCATGCTCAACCGGAAACTAGTGCCGCTTATCAATCCGGAAATCATCTCCAAGAGCGAGACACTGGCTGTCGCCGAAGAAGGGTGCCTCAGCTTGCCCGATATTTGGCTGCATGTGCCACGGTCTGTGGAAGTTCTCGTCAAATTTTTGGATGCCAAAGGTCATGAGCAAGAATTAAAACTGAAGGATTTTGATGCACGCGTCGTGCAACACGAAGTGGATCATTTGGAAGGAGTGCTGATTGTCGATTATCCGCATCCGAAGCTGACAACGCCGGCTTTGTAGAACCTATTATTTCAATACTTCAGCAGCCCGCCCGGATGAGTCCGGATCGGACGGGCGCCCCTCCGTGGGCGCGGCGATTTGATCAAGGCGCCGCGGGCGGGGACGCACGCTGCTGAAGATGGATTGTGAATAATTTTCAATATTGATACACTTTATTCATGCGATTTAGCTGTAAATATGCTGGCAAATGGGTGGCAACAAAAAGAGAAAAAATCGTTGCGTCAGACGACCATCTAGATCAACTGATGCAGAAAATCGAAAAGAAGAAAAATGTAGGGATTGATTATGTACCTGTAGGTTTTTTGGCAGGCTCAATCTATACTATGCGACCATTCTAATTTATCTATGGAACTCGAAACAATTATCGGCCTGGAAGTCCACGCGCAGGTAAACAGCAAGACCAAGATGTTCTGCAGCTGCGATAACGATGCATGGGGCAAGGAGCCCAATACGACCGTTTGCCCTGTCTGTATGGGCCATCCGGGCACGCTGCCAGTTCGCAATAAAGCCGTTGTCGAAAAAGCCACGCGCGCTTCCAAGGCGCTTAAATGTAA